>NZ_JAGKRI010000256.1:0-323 GCF_017939255.1 Aeromonas sp. Prich7-2 | reverse complement strand
GGGGCACGGCCAGCCGGTAAGGCTTCTAACGCCCCCACACCTTCATCCCGATACCACCGAAGCCAACGGCCGATGGTCGAGCGAGCAGCGCCGGTAAGGTGATGAACATCAGTGATCGTGCGTCCTTCATGTAACAGCAAGATGGCCATCAAGCGACGAGCATGTCCTTTATCACGGGTGGCATGGATGATTTTGTGAATGCGGCGCCGTTGTGGTCGTGGCAGGGGTGGTAGGATAGGCATCAACTCAGTCCTTTTGGTGTGGCTTGTTTTGTTTCGCGCCTAATGAGATCGCACAAACTGGACTGAGTTCCCTTCCTCCTG
>NZ_JAGKRI010000255.1:0-483 GCF_017939255.1 Aeromonas sp. Prich7-2 | reverse complement strand
GGCGGCGAATCAACCGCTGGCGATGGTGTACGTGCTGAAAGAGGCGTTGAAGGGCATCTGGTATGCGCCGAGCGTGTGGGAAGGATGGCGACGATGGCGGAGCTGGATGCGGCAGGTGAAGGAAAGCGGGCTAGCGCCGCTGCAACAATTTGGTCGAAATTTATCGAAATATATGCGGGGGATCCTGGCGAGTGCAAACTACCCGATGCACACGAGTGTGCTGGAAGGGGTGAACAACAAGATCAAAGTGATAAAGCGCATGGCATATGGATTTAGGGACTCAGAATACTTTTTTCTGAAAATCAAGGCGGCCTTCCCCGGAAAGCCGCGATGAACCCCAAAACAGGCTTGTCAGCGATGGAGCTAAAGCGCCAGTTGGGCGTCAAATATGACACCGCCTGGATGCTCAAGCACAAGCTGCTGCAAGCCATGAAAGAGTCCGATGACAAGCAGCCCATCAGCGGCATCATTCAGCTCGATGAT
>NZ_JAGKRI010000254.1:0-1142 GCF_017939255.1 Aeromonas sp. Prich7-2 | reverse complement strand
TGGGAATAACGCCTTAAATGGCGAAGAAACGGTCTAAATAGGCTGATTCAAGGCATTTACGGGAGAAAAGATCGGCTCAAACTGAAAAAATGAAATGACTGAGTCAGCCGAGAAGAATTTCCCCGCTTATTCGCACCTTCCCTAGAAAAGGTATGTCTGTCATAGGATGAGAGCATGCCTTTTTATATAACTTTAATCAGCCTATGTCATAGTTTTAATTTCACGGAAGAAAATTAAAATCACCATATAAGTCTAGTTAATTTCATATTTTAAATATTAACTTTCGCCAATGCCATTGATAACGTTAGTCGTTAAATTAATAATTTAACTCAAAAAATTGTTGATATTATATTTAGTGTTTGCAATACTATAATTAGAGTGAGCATTAAATGTCACTGAATAATTTAGCTCACTTCTGAATGTGACTTCGTATAAATTTATTGTATATTTTTTGAAAAAACGCTAAACCAGCTATGTTTTAATGTCTGTTAAATAGGTTGGCTTGAAAAATAAAACGCATAACACTACTAATAATTATTATAAAGGTGCACGCAATGAACATAAAACCACGCTCAGGTAGACCCCAAAAATCAGCTGACGAAAAACGCAGCTTAATACTCCGAATCTCATTTAATGCAGCTGAGCAACGTGTTTTAACTAAGCATAGTAAAACCTATGGTATTCCCAAAAAGTCTAGCCTGATTCGGTTTTTGGCTCTCAGGGAACCAGACAGTATTATCTCACCAGATTTTTCATATGATGATCGTGTGAGATTGCTAGAGGGGGTATACAATATATCATCGAATTTAAATCAAATCATTTTGTTGATTAGACAAGCTGAAGTCGGTAGTGACGTTTATAAATTTATTACTGACAGTAGTGATAACTCTCCAGTGATGCAGGCTTTCTCATCTATAAATTCTCTGTTTATAGGAATTGAAAAAGCTCTGATTGGAGTGAAGTTGAAATGAATTTTGAAAAACACAGGTTCGGCCAAAACTTCCAGTACAGACTGTCTTATATTTACCGAGCTATACATATTGGTAGGAAACGAAAATCCATGCCATCACAGGTTTATCATCTCGGTGGTGGTGTAATTAATAGACCAAATATTACATTGAATGAAAGAGGTGAGGTCTCTG
>NZ_JAGKRI010000033.1:0-6871 GCF_017939255.1 Aeromonas sp. Prich7-2 | reverse complement strand
AGCCGAGCCAGCATGTCGCCAGATGCCTCAACAACATCGTTCAGATCGTTTGCAATAGACATAAAAAAATCCGGAACCAGTGATTGGTTCCGGATTGTCCTACAGCAGAAGGATCGGTCAATGGATCCTTAACTGATCAGCATTGCCCTCTCCCCCCTGCCATCTATGCCGCAGGGCCTTGATGGGCTAGAATTGCCACCACTTTATGCCATACACCTGCGGGCACCTTGCTGCCCGCATCAAAATGAAAGGACAACTCATGGTTACTCTGCACACCAACCACGGCGACATCACCCTGACCCTGAACGCGGAAAAAGCCCCGGAGACCGTGGCCAACTTCCTGCAATACTGCCGTGACGGTCACTACGACAACACCATCTTCCACCGCGTCATCGACGGCTTCATGATCCAGGGTGGCGGCTATGCCCCGGGCTTCGAAGAGAAAGAGACCCGCGCTCCCATCAAGAACGAGGCGGCTAACGGTCTGTCCAACAAGGTCGGCACCATCGCCATGGCCCGCACCATGGAGCCGCACTCCGCCAGCGCCCAGTTCTTCATCAACGTGAACAACAACGACTTCCTGGACTTCAAGTCCGCCACCACCCAGGGCTTCGGCTACTGCGTGTTCGGTGAAGTGACCGCCGGCATGGACGTGGTCAACAAGATCAAGGGCGTGAAGACCGGCAACTACGGCCGCATGCACCAGGACGTTCCGACCGAAGACGTCGTCATCACCAAGGTGACCCTTGCCGAGTAATCCCTGCCGGCCAGGCTCTGATACCACTGCGGCCCCGGCCGCAGTTTTTCCATCTGCCGCCCCCAACTGGCGCCGCCTCGACTATCTGGTCCAGGGCAACGAGCGTCAGCGCTCGGCCCACGCCCTGCTGAGCGGCGGCCTGTGGGATGAGCTTGGCCCCCTGTGCAACGATCTGGCTCTGGTGAGCACGATCGCCATCGGGCTGGATAGACCCGGCAGCGATCTCGACATCCTCTGCCAGCATCCGGCCCCGGCCTTCCTTGCCGCGACACTGGCCGCACAAGGCTGGCAGGTGCGAAGCAAGGGCGAACAGGTATGGATCGCCGAGCAACAACGCCACGGGCCAGATGGCCAGTGCTGGCCAGTCGAGCTCTACCTCACCCCTGATCCCCTCGAGATGTGTCATGGCTGGCGCCACCTCAGCCTGATGGCCGCCCTGCTTGAGCGCTTTGGCGCCCCCTTCCACCGGGAGGTGCTGCGCCTGCGCGTTGATGAAGGGCTCAAGGGGGAAGCGGCCATGTGCCGCCTGCTGGGTCTGTCCGGCGACCCTTACGAGGCGTTGCTGACCCTGGAGGGCGTCAACCTTGCGGGGCACTGCTGCCCTTCCCTCCCCCACCCGCTCGACGTGCAAGGTCACAGGCCTTGTCCGCACCCAGGCGGGACTCTCTTACCATGATGCCCAGGAACTCATGAGCACCCTCTTTATCAGTGACATTCACCTCAGCCAAGGCAGGCCCGACATGACGGCGGCCCTGGTGCGCTTCCTGGCCGAAGACGCGCCCGGTGCCGACGCCCTCTATGTGCTGGGGGATCTGTTCGAATTCTGGATTGGGGACGACGACCCCAACCCGCTCCACCGCGAGGTGGCCGATGCCTTTCTCGCCCTGAGCCAGCAAGGGGTGCCCCTCTATTTCATTCACGGCAACCGCGACTTCCTCTTGGGGCGCCAGTTTGCCAAACGGGCCGGCATGACCCTGCTCGGCGACCCCTGCGTCATCGAGCTGTACGGCGAGCGGGTGCTGCTGAGCCACGGGGATCTGCTCTGCACTCGAGATGAGGGCTACCAGAAGTTTCGCCGCATCACACAACTCAAATGGCTACGCTGGCTCTTCCTGCGCCTGCCGCTCTCGCGCCGCCAGGCCATCGCCCACAAGATGCGCGGCCAGAGCCAGATGGAGAATGCCCAGAAGAGCCAGATCATCATGGACGTGACCCCGGAGGCGGTGGACGACATGCTGCGCCAGCACGGCTGCCGCCTGATGATCCACGGTCACACCCACAGGCCCGCCATCCACGACTTCACCCTGGATGGGCGTGCGGCGCGGCGCATCGTGCTGGGAGACTGGTTCGAGCAGGGGTCGGTGCTGGTCTGCTCCCCCGCCGGGCAGCGCCTCGACACCCGCGCGCTCGGCTGAGGCCCTCTGCCTGCCATGGTCAGGAGCGAGTCTCATATGACCGTTTCTGACTCACGCCGTGCTGTGGCGGGATACAAGCTGGATCCCTGCATATACTCTGGTTCTCTGCACACAACGAGGAGAAGACCATGGGATTTCTTACTTGGGTGGTACTGGGGCTGATCGTCGGCATTCTGGCCAAATGGATCATGCCGGGCAAGGATGGCGGCGGTTTCTTCATGACGGTGATCCTGGGGGTGGTCGGCGCCATGGTGGGGGGCTATGTCAGCACCCTGCTCGGGATGGGAACGGTCACCGGCTTCAACCTGCCGAGCATCATCATCGCCACCGTTGGCGCCCTGATCGTGCTGTTTGTCTACAACAAGCTGCGCAGTTGAGACCCAGCAACCCATCGATGCGAGGGCGCCACTGGCGCCCTCGCTGTTTTCTGCCCCGCTGGCTCCAGCTTGTCTCGACTACCCGATCTCATCCACTCGTTTCGTCCCTTCGATGCAGCGCTTGCATCATTTCTAGTTGAGGCGTCTAATAAGCCCCATGCAAGCCAATGACCCCCTGCCCCGCCGCCCTCGCGGCCGCCCTGCCCAGCACGGGCACACCTATGCCGATACCCGGGATCTGTTGATCCGCCGGGGCATGGAGCTGCTGACCGAGCAGGGCATCGCCGCCACTTCCATCGAGCGGGTGTTGCAGTCGACCGGGATCCCCAAGGGCTCCTTCTATCACTACTTCGCCACCAAGCACGACTTCACTCTGGCGGTCATGGATGCCTATCACCACTACTTCTGCCGCAAGCTGACGCGCTATCTGAAGGATGAGAGCCTGCCCCCCCTGGCCCGCCTTGTCGCCTTCGTCGACAGCGCCTGCCGGGGCATGACCCGGTTTGCGTTCCAGCGGGGCTGCCTCGTGGGCAACCTGGGTCAGGAGGTGGTGCAGCTCTCCCCCGAGCTGCGCCTGCGCCTCGAGCAGATCCTCCTCGACTGGGAGGCGCTGCTCGCCCGCTGCCTGAGGGACGCGGTGACGGCGGGGGAGCTGCCCCCTGATTGTGACTGCCCTGCCCTCGCCCATCAGTTCTGGATCGGCTGGGAAGGGGCCGTGCTGCGCGCACGCCTGGTGGGCGATACCGAGCCCATGCTCTCTTTTCTCAATTTTTTCATGAAGTTAGCAAAGTGATTTTTTTACGAAGATTAATAGTCAGTCAGTCCAATTAATGGGAGTAGACAAGATGTTCAACGGTATTCTGATCGAGAAAGACGAGGCGGGTTATCGCGCCAGCTACCAGAGCCTCTCCGAGGAGATGTTGCCTGCCGGGGATGTGACCGTGGCGGTAGAGTGGTCTTCCCTCAACTACAAGGATGGCCTGGCCCTCACCGGCGCCGCCCCCGTGGTACGCCGCTTCCCTCTGATCCCCGGTATCGACTTTGCCGGTACCGTGCTGGAGAGCCAGCATCCCGACTGGCACCCCGGCGACAAGGTGGTGCTCAACGGATGGGGCGTGGGCGAGACCCACAGCGGCGGGCTGGCGGAGCGGGCACGGGTCCGGGGCGACTGGCTGGTTGCCCTGCCTGAGCGCATCCAGCCCCGGGACGCCATGGCCATCGGCACCGCAGGGTACACCGCCATGCTCTGCGTGATGGCGTTGGAGAAGCACGGCATCACCCCCGGTGACGGTGACATTCTGGTGACGGGCGCCAACGGCGGCGTGGGCAGCGTGGCGATCACCCTCCTGGCCAAGCTGGGCTATCGGGTCGTGGCCGCCACCGGGCGGCTGCACGAGGCCGACTATCTGACGTCCCTCGGCGCCGCCGAGGTGATCGATCGCGCTGAACTGGCCGCGCCGGGACGCCCGCTGGGCAAGGAACGCTGGGCCGGCGTCATCGACACCGTCGGCAGCCACACCCTGGCCAATGCCTGCGCCACTACCCGCTACGGCGGCGCCGTGGCCGCCTGCGGTCTCGCGGGAGGGATGGACTTCCCCTCCACCGTCATGCCCTTCATCCTGCGCGGCGTCACCCTCTATGGCATCGACAGCGTGATGGCACCGCGCCCGCTGCGCCAGCAGGCCTGGGCCCGACTGGCCGAGGATCTCGACCTGACCCGCCTCAACCTCCTCACCCGGGAAGTGCCCCTCTCCCAGGTCGTGACCCTGGGAGATGCCTTCCTGGCAGGCCAGGTGCGCGGCCGGATCCTGGTCAATGTCCAGGGGTGATGACTGACGCGATATGAGCCGGCTCGCCTGACCACGTCAGGCGAGCCTCTTTGTGTCCCCCTATTCAGGTCATGGAACTGAGCCGGGATGCAAACCCCATCAGCAGAACGCCTGCCCCGGGGCAGACGTTCGTGAAGGTCAAAACATCAGAAGGCCGCTTCATCAGTGCATAAGGCGCTCAGCTAACCGATCACCGAACAGCATGATGACGAGCCCGGTCAGCATGACCAGCATTCCACCCAGCTTTATCAAAGATACCGGACGCTGGATGGTGCCAAGCAGACCAAAATGGTCGATGACCTGGGATGAGAGCAACTGTCCGACGATGGCCAACCCAAGCAGGGCTGAAAACCCGATTTTCGGTGCGAGCACGACATAGCTGAACAACGCGCAAGCACCGATCAGGCCGCCAGCCAGACTCCACAGAGGCTGTGATGGAATGGCCGCAAGCGAGGTGAATAATCCGCCACGCAGCAGCGAGAAGATCCCAAGGCTGAATGCACCGGCCGCGAAGGAGAACAATGCGGCGGTGACCGAATCGCCCCCGAGTCCTCGTGCCAGCTGACTATTCAGAGTCGTCTGCAGCGTGATCCCGAGACCTGCGGCAAAAGCGATGACGTAATACAGCGTGCTCATGGGTTTCATACCTGTCAGTGTGCCTGTGCCAGCGGCAGGAAGGCGTCAGCAAAAATGTCAGGCTCATACCCGGCGGCGGCAAACAGATGCTCACGGGACTCATCAATGGCGGCGCGAAGGCGCGTGCTGTCTACGCCCAGCACCTTGCCATGCTGCTTGACGATGCGTCCACCGATCATGACGGTATCAATGTTGCTGCGCTCTGTCGCATGCACCACGGTGCCAAAGGCATTGCCGGACGGGTAGAGGTTGATGTCGCCAGCATTGATCAGAATGAGATCCGCCTGTTTTCCTGGTATCAGGCTCCCTACCTTGTCCAGCAGCCCTGCACAGGCAGCACCATCGACAGTCGCCGATTTGAGGAGTTGGGCAGCCGGCAGCGTGGTCAGCGAGTAGTCGGAGCCGCAGCAGTGCTGCTGATGTATGCCCATCACCCGTTGCAGGTAAAATGCCACGCGCATTTCCATAAACATATCAGTGCTGTAAGAGGTTTCATTGTCGACACTGAGTGTAGTGATGTGATGGACGCCCCTACCCAACGCAGTCAGCTTCATACTTCGATTGGCTGCGTTTAACTTGGGAGAGCATCACATGAACACGATCAAAGTAGTGGGTATTGATATCGCCAAGTCTGTTTTTCAGGTGTGCGTCTGGATGGCTGATGGTTCTGTTGCTTGGAATCGTAAAATATCTCGCCAAAAACTGCTCCACACTATGCGCCAGTTTCCACCGCAAACACTGATAGCCATGGAAGCTTGCTCCTCATCTCACTTCTGGGGGCGGACACTGATATCGATGGGCTATGACGTAAGGCTCATTCCTACACAGCATGTCAAAGCCTTTGCAAGGCACCAGAAGAATGATGCCAACGATGCATTAGCTATTTGTGAAACGGCTTGCCGACCAGGGATCCATTTCGTAACTGTTAAAACTACAGAACAGCAAGATATCAAAGCGTTACGTAATGCTCGCCAGCTCATTGTTGAGCAGCGAACCGCTCTGGCTAACCAACTGCGGGCACTACTTGCTGAATACGGGCTCATCCTTCCGACCGGTATACAACGCCTCCAACAGCAACTGCCGGATGTGCTTGAAGATGGAGCCAATATGATAACCTTCACGCTTCGCCGACTACTGAGCCTGTTACGAGAAGATATGCAGATGCTCGCTGAACGGATTGATGTCTTGGATAAGGAAATTGCCGAACTGTCCAGCCAGCAGGTTGCCTATCACCACTTACTGACCATTCCAGGCGTCGGACCGCTGATTGCCGCAGCAGTAGTCAGTGAGGTTGATGCGGCCCAGTTTTCCAGTGGCCGTGAGCTCTCTGCCTGGTGTGGCTTAGTCCCTCGGCAGCACAGTTCAGGTGGAAAGCAACGGCTTTCATCCATGACCAAAAACGGTAATCGTAACCTGAGGACGTTGATCATCCATGGAGCTCGAGCGGTGATGCGCTGTGTGCAAAAGCGAGATGATAGTTTAGGGAGATGGGTGAAGGCAGTTGAATTACGGCGTGGATTCTTGAAGGCCACCGTCGCCCTGGCAAATAAGTTAACTCGGATTATCTGGCGTGTACTGACTGACTCGGTGGATTTCAGCATGAACAGAGCCTTTGCAGGAAGTTAATTTGATATTTGCTTAGAAAATACACGTTACTGAGTTTGCAGGCACTGATGAGAAAACGGGTACCGTCCTTGTAACAGCCTGAATTTGGCTAATAACATCATGTCGATCAGCCAATAACATCATGCCGATCACCATTTTTCTACCCGCAGGAACTGCGTCTTTCTTTTACTCTGCCTGATCGGCATCGGTCAAGTTGATGCCCTGTTTTCGCATCGACTCACCTGTCAAACC
>NZ_JAGKRI010000253.1:0-314 GCF_017939255.1 Aeromonas sp. Prich7-2 | reverse complement strand
ATGGAGGCGATTTCGTACAGAGCATCTTCCATCGCGCCATCGCTCAGGTTGTACCAATGCTGCATGCAGTGAATGCGTAGCATGGTTTCCAGCGGATAAGGTCGCCGGCCATTACCAGCCTTGGGGTAAAACGGCTCGATGACTTCCACCATGTTTTGCCATGGCAGAATCTGCTCCATGCGGGACAAGAAAATCTCTTTTCTGGTCTGACGGCGCTTACTGCTGAATTCACTGTCGGCGAAGGTAAGTTGATGACTCATGATGAACCCTGTTCCATGGCTCCAGATGACAAACATGATCTCATATCAGGGACT
>NZ_JAGKRI010000252.1:0-583 GCF_017939255.1 Aeromonas sp. Prich7-2 | reverse complement strand
TCCTGTCGTTGGTGGAGACCGGCAAGCGATTGGGCCGCTGCCCACAGGAGTGGTTGAGGGCCGTGGTCAGGGCGTGCATCGAGAAGACAGATTATCCCATCCCGGCAGAACTGATGCCGTCAACCCCGTCCTGGTGAATAGATACCCCGAAGCCATGACTATTATCAATGCAACCCAGTACCTCAAGCAACTTCTTAGCTCTTCTGAACTCAACCGGATCGGTAAATTTACCGGTTTTTGTCAGCGACTCCGGGATATCCAGCCTGCGAGACTACTCCCGGCTCTGCTCTCAGGGCTTGGTTGCGACAAGGTGGATGGTATTGCTGGTTTGCATCGCCATTTCAATGCGTTGCAGCTCCATGATACTGACCAAATAGCGTATAAACCCTTTCACAACCAGTTACGCAAGCAGGGTTTTCCCTTGTTCATGCGCGCATTGGTTGAACGAGCCATCGCCTTACGCCTCAAGGAGTGTCTACCGGACGCCCACGGACTGGCAGGCTTTGAGCAGGTACTGCTGCAGGACGGGTCGTCATTCGCGTTACATCCGCAATTGGCAGAACATTTCCCGGGCCGATTCAAT
>NZ_JAGKRI010000251.1:0-522 GCF_017939255.1 Aeromonas sp. Prich7-2 | reverse complement strand
GTATCTATTCACCAGGACGGGGTTGACGGCATCAGTTCTGCCGGGATGGGATAATCTGTCTTCTCGATGCACGCCCTGACCACGGCCCTCAACCACTCCTGTGGGCAGCGGCCCAATCGCTTGCCGGTCTCCACCAACGACAGGATGCGCTGGCGAAACAGCTCGCCCCGGTGAGACCACACGCCGTAGCTACCCTTGCGCCAGAGCACATAGCCACGCAGCGCCCGCTCCGCCTCGTTGTTGGTCAGCGCTATTTCGTCGTCAGTCATAAACCGCCACAGCATCTCGTCATCCCGCAGCAGCAACTGGCATCGTCCACGGTAGCGTTTGCTGCACAACAGGGCGCCGCGCTCCAACTGGCTTCGCCAGCTTTGCCGGTAACGCGCGAGCCTGCGCAGGTATTTCTGCTTGCTCAACGCACCGCTTTCCCAACGGTGCCGGGTACGAAACACCGCATCCGCCAGCAAGACCAACCGGGCACCGATGGGCTGGTTGCACTGCTCGCTACTCTCGGCGATGGCC
>NZ_JAGKRI010000250.1:0-443 GCF_017939255.1 Aeromonas sp. Prich7-2 | reverse complement strand
TACTACCGGCTGCCGCGTCTGCTACTTGAGCTGAGCCAGGCCAAGGTAGATGGCAGTTACGCCAGACTGCTGGGTCAACTGGCAAGGATAGAGCTGCTGATCCTGGATGACTGGGGACTGGAAGCGGTGAATGCCGAGCAGCGCAACGCCCTGCTGGAGATCATGGATGATCGGTACGGGAAATACTCGACGGTCGTGGTCAGTCAGCTGCCAACGGAAGAGTGGTACGCGAGCTTGGGGGACAACACTCTGGCAGATGCGATCCTGGACCGGCTGATGCACAACGCTCACCGGCTGTCACTGAAGGGAGAATCGATGAGAAAGAGGAGAAGTGAGTTGACCCAATCTGAACACTCGAGTTAGAAACGGGGTGACGTGAGCGCGTTAAGGATCAGGGTGTTCACGTTGGCCGGAATGGCTGTTCAACTTCGCCGGAATACGCA
>NZ_JAGKRI010000249.1:0-4228 GCF_017939255.1 Aeromonas sp. Prich7-2 | reverse complement strand
CACTGAAGGGAGAATCGATGAGAAAGAGGAGAAGTGAGTTGACCCAATCTGAACACTCGAGTTAGAAACGGGGTGACGTGAGCGCGTTAAGGATCAGGGTGTTCACGTTGGCCGGAATGGCTGTTCAACTTCGCCGGAATACGCAAGCCGATGAGCTTGCAGGCTTTACTGACGTTATTGAGCTCTTTGGCGAGCTCTAGCAGACTGAGTTTACGACGTGCTACTTTCTCGTTGGTGGTCATACGGTGACTCCGGATAACACGGTAGGGGTACCGTTTTGTTATCCGGTTTGAAGCCGTATGACCACTCCCTTTTGTGGGCAACTGTCAGGTGAATACCATCTCCATACACATGGTGGAAGTCATCGAGCCGTTTTACCCCAAGGCTGGTAATGGCCGGCGACCTTATCCGCTGGAAACCATGCTACGCATTCACTGCATGCAGCATTGGTACAACCTGAGCGATGGCGCGATGGAAGATGCTCTGTACGAAATCGCCTCCATCCGTCTGTTTGCCCGGTTATCCCTGGATAGCGCCTTGCCGGACCGCACCACCATCATGAACTTCCGCCACCTGCTGGAGCAGCATCAACTGGTCCGCCAATTGTTCAAGACCATCAATCGCTGGCTGGCCGAAGCAGGCGTCATGATTACTCAAGGCACGTTGGTCGATGCCACCATCATTGAGGCACCCAGCTCGACCAAGAACAAAGAGCAGCAACGCGATCCGCAGATGCATCAGACCAAGAAAGGCAATCAGTGGCACTTTGGCATGAAGGCCCACATTGGTGTCGATGCCAAGAGTGGCCTGACCCACAGCCTAGTCACCACCGCGGCCAACGAGCATGACCTCAATCAGCTGGGTAATCTGCTGCATGGAGAGGAGCAATTTGTCTCAGCCGATGCTGGCTACCAAGGAGCGCCCCAGCGCGAGGAGCTGGCCGAGGTGGATGTGGACTGGCTGATCGCCGAGCGCACCGGCAAGGTAAGAACCTTGAAACAGCATCCACGCAAGAACAAAACGGCCATCAACATCGAATACATGAAAGCCAGCATCCGGGCCAAGGTGGAGCACCCATTTCGCATCATCAAGCGACAGTTCGGCTTCGTGAAAACCAGATACAAGGGGTTGCTGAAAAACGATAACGAACTGGCGATGTTATTCACGCTGGCCAACCTGTTTCGGGCGGACCAAATGATACGTCAGTGGGAGAGATCTCACTAAAAACTGGGGATAACGCCTTAAATGGCGAAGAAACGGTCTAAACAGGCTGATTCAAGGCATTTACGGGAGAAAAAATCGGCTCAAACATGAAGAAATGAAATGACTGAGTCAGCCGAGAAGAATTTCCCCGCTTATTCGCACCTTCCCTAATCGATTTTTTGCTCATGTAGGTTCATAGAAACCTCAGTTTACGCACGTAAAAAAGCCACGATTTTTGCCAAAACACCTAAGCATTTTTTTTCATAATCGCATCATTTTTTGCGAGAGTTTCATGCCGTTTTTTTTTTACTTTTTATGGTGGGATTATTCTGTGGAAACCTATTGTTTTTTTTCACGAGAAAAAACTTTTTCTGTGAATGTTTTTTTGATTTCCATCGTTTGAAATCCCTCATTTTGACAATAAAAAGAGAGCAAAAAACCAATTAAAATTTCAGAATAAAATATTTTCGATTTTTTTTGTTGTTTGCTATTGCCATTTATATGAAATCAGCCTAAATTAACTTCAACAAGGTGCATGCTATACATTCACATCTACAAATGATGAATGGGTGCACTTTAACCTAAAAGTCATTTTTGGTAATAAGCTCCCCGCTATTCGCGGAGCTTCAACTACCAATAGATAAACACAAGTGGCGAAATATTCCATGTTAACATGCAAGGTAGTATTGTAATGAGAAAAGTAAACGATGATATTTGTGCGATTGATATCGAGACTCATAATGAAGCTCTTGAACTTTTGAGGGGTAGATTTAACCTGAATAAAATTATCCGCCCCCTTGATAAGCATGTTGTGCTCAAAAACTATAACCATATTCATGAACTCTATGACTTCCCTGCATTTGTGATTTTAAATCATGACATTGCAGAATCTGTAGCAAGTGCATTAGATAATGTATCTATTAAGATGTATTATGATGATATCGTGGCATCATTGGGCGATGATGAGAATGATAGGGCTGTTACTTATGACCAGGTACTTTCTGGTTGGGCCCAAAGTAACATGCCCAGTTACTATAGACCAGGTAATGACTACCAATCTGCTGAGGAGTTTCTTGCAGAGATGGGGTCTGAAAATGTGAATGACTCTACTATTTTAAAGAATTTTAAAATGGCTGTTGATGTGCTGTTAAAAGCAAAGCCATGATTGATGTGAGTTTAGTTTTAATGCTGAACAATTAAAGATTAATCTTGCTTGTTTCAATGTGTTGCTGGCAATTCTGGAATTTAAATTGTTGTATGTAGGTGCTTAAAACACCCATACCGAAAACGTAAACTCCAAATTTGATGAAAATAGCATTCTCAACGTATGTGGGGCTGGAAACACAGTAGCTTGTTTACAGCCCCCTTATTGAGGTCCATTACCACCTAAACTAATGCAAAATTCCCCTCTGTCCTTCTGGTATGTTTTGCGTCAAGTCATTCTCGAGTGAATGGTTGGATATCGTGTGGCCGTGACGTAGCTCAAATGTGTGGATATAGAGCTGGATCCTGAATGTTGGCCAGCGTAGTCCCGGCTATTTGAGTCCCTTTATCAGTGATTTGTCAATTTGAGCCTATAACGGGTACTTCTACCGCCTCCACTTGCCCCTTTTTCTAGGCAGTTTTTTTCCAGTAGATCAGTAAGGTGGCGCGTGGCTGTAGATTTGCTCACCTGAGCAATTTTTTGATACTGGCTGGCACTAATATACGGTAGGCCGTCCTGTGTGTAACCGCCGAGCAAATGGTTCAGGATCATTACCTGTTCAAGGCACAATTGGTCATTAGCGTGTAGCTGCCAGAAACGGTTTCGACCAAGCGCATGGGTGCATGACTGTTGGGCCTGTTCCAGCGTGACGTTGAGTGTGTCCAAAAACCAAACCAGCCACTCTGTGACATCCACGCCTCCTCTCTGAGTCTGCTCCAGAGCGCGATAGTAATCAGCTCGATGCTCGAAAATCACGGTCGACATTGCATACAGAATGATGCTCTGGTTGTCGGCCTGAGAGAGTGCAAGATCGGTGAGGGCTCGGGCAATCCGTCCGTTACCGTCATCAAACGGATGTAACGTGACAAACCAGAGCTGACAGATGGCGGCTCGCAGTAATGGATCTAGGCAGGGATCATCAAAACTGGTATTGAACCAGTCGATGAAAGTGGCCAATTCCTGCTCCAGCCCCTCTCGTGGTGGAGCTTCGAAATGCACGGTGAGTCGATCACGTGCTCCGGATATCACCTGCATCGGCTCATCACCACGCAGCTGGCCAACGCGTATCTGATGCGATCTCCGGTCATCTGCGGGAAAAAGCCAGCGATGCCATTGCAGCAGGCGTTCAAGCGTCAACTGCTCATCGCTGCTAATTGCATCCACAATCATCGCGGCCAGTCCCTCGGATCTAACTGAGGTAGGGTAGGGGGACTGCTCCACTATCCCGAGGCGACATGCCAGAGATGCACGTAACGACTGAGAGTTCAGTTGTTGATTCTCGATAGCCGAGGACGCGACGACATTGGCCAGCAGCGTATCTAGGGCATGTGTCTGATGCGCCAGTGTTGTGTTGTGAGCTGATAAATGAAGGCCCTGGAGTAGTCCCAGATTGCGGTGTGCCAGACGTAGCCTTGGCAGTAACTGCTTATCTTGCCAGCAAAAATGAGGCCAGTTCTCGTGTTGCCAGATCCAGTCTACGGTCATCGATAATCTCGCTGATTTTGTGTCGCGGGCAAGCAGTGTAATGCCAACAATGAGCCGAATTGACACCACATTCGGCTCGCGATATGAGCCGATAATAGCCCTCATTCGGCTCATTCCACAACTCACAGGGCTGGTCTACTGGGTGTCGGAGAGGCTCGGGGCGAGAATGGACTCTTGGACAGTGCCACTTACTAAATAACTGATCCCAATAGTGCTACACCTTCGCTGTGCCATAGCCATTCCCCGGGAAAGGAGACACGGTATCCATGAAGTGTTTCACTCGGGCCAGCAGGTTTGCCATCCCTCTGCATTGATGATTGCGCGTGATGGTTTCAT
>NZ_JAGKRI010000032.1:0-40741 GCF_017939255.1 Aeromonas sp. Prich7-2 | reverse complement strand
AGTGTGCTAACGCCAGGAATCGCATGCGTTTCCTGGCGTTGGTTTCTGCCTTGGCGAGGGCCAAGAAATCGATTGGATCGGACATACTGAGTACAGTGAAACCAGAATAGAGCAATTAGATCACATCTTTAATCTGATTGGTATGAAACCTGTGTGGATTGCATTGGCATTGGCGACGAGTGCCGCCCAGGCGGCACCTGTTCACGACTGGTATGTGGGGGCTGGGGGTGGCTGGGCCTTTGCCCATGACATCGATGATTTCAGCCAGGGTGTCGGCAAGGACGCGACCGCCATCAACGCCTTTGTCGGCTACAACTACAACGAGAATCTGGGGGCAGAGCTCGGCTACCTCTCCACCGGTGACTGGGATATCGCCGGCCAGGACTTCAACAGCAAGGGGGCCACCCTGTCGGTCATTGGCCGTTTGCCCCTGGGGGACATCTTCTCTGTCTTTGCCGAAGGGGGCGGTTATCTCTATCACGTCGACTCCGTCAACGGGGGGGATGACAATCTGGCTCCCCTGGCGGGTCTGGGCCTGACCGCCAGACTGAGCGACTGGGTAGACATCCAGACCCGCTACCGCTACATGGTGCGAGTCGGGGACGATCCTGACAACGACAAGGTGGGCAGCGGTACCAAACGCTGGGTCAGCGACATCAGTACCGCCACCATCGAGCTGGTGCTTCACCCCAATCGCACCGTCGCCGCAGTGCCGGTGGCCGCGCCTCTGGTTGTGGCACCGCCGCCCCCGGCTCCCGAGCCGGTGGATCAGACCTTCAACCTGAGTTCGGATGTGCTGTTTGCCTTTGGCAAGGCGGAGCTCAAACCGGAGGGGATGCAGGCACTCGACGCCCTCTACCAGCAGATCGTCGACGTCAAACCCAAGGATGGCAGCGCCGTGGTGATGGGCTACACGGATCGCATCGGCTCGGATGCCAACAACCAGGCACTGTCGGAGGCCCGTGCAAGCACGGTCGCCAACTTCCTGATTGGCAAGGGGCTGCCCGCAGACAAGGTGAGCATCCAGGGCAACGGCGAGAGCAACCCGGTCACCGGCACCCAGTGTGATGCCATCAAGGCCAGGGCCGCCCTCATCGACTGCCTGGCCCCGGATCGCCGGGTCGAAATCCGGGTCACCGGCGTCAGCAATCCTGCCGAGCCCGCCCCCGCCGAGCAACCGGCACAATAACCTCCTCTTCCTTCACCGCCGTGCACAAAAAAGGGATGCCGAGGCATCCCTTCTGCATGTCTGTCCCCTTGGGATCAGAAGGAAGTACGACGATAGCGGCGGTACTCGGGACGCCAGAAGTTCGCCTCGATGGCCTGATCGATCACATCATCGGGGGTCTGCACCGCCTTGCCCTGCAACATGGCGGTCTTGGCCACCATCTTGGCGATGTAGCGGGAAACCTGATGGATGTCCGCCAGATCCGGCAGCAAGGAGCCCTCTTCCCCCTTCACCAGGGGTGAACAATCCGCCAGGGCACGGCTGGCCGACATCAGCATAGCATCGGTCACCCGGTTGGCACCGGAGGCGATCACCCCAAGGCCGATCCCCGGGAAGATGAAGGAGTTGTTGCACTGGGCGATGACGTAGCGCTTGCCCTTGTACTCCACCGGTGCGAACGGGCTGCCCGTGGCGACCAGCACCTGGCCGTCGGTCCAGCGAATGAGATCCGCCGGGGTGGCTTCCACCCGGGAAGTGGGGTTGGAGAGCGGGAAGATGATGGGACGGGCACAGTGCTTGTGCATGGTCTTGACCACCTCTTCGGTAAACAGACCCGGCTGGCCGGAGACCCCGATCAGGATGTCCGGGCGACCGTGCTCCATCACCTCCAGCAGGGAGATGTTGTCCCCCACCGGCCACTCCTTGATCCGCTCGACTGGCTGGGAGAGCTTGCGCTGGAAGTCGAGCTGGTTGGGGATCTTGTCGGTGATGAGACCGAATCGGTCCACCATGAAGACCCGGCCCCGCGCCTCGGCGTCGGTCAGCCCTTCGGCCTTCATCTGCGCCACGATCTGCTCGGCGATGCCACACCCGGCACTGCCCGCCCCGAGGAAGGCGACCCGCTTCTCGGAGAGTTTGGCACCGGAGGCCTTGCAGGCGGCGATGAGGCTGCCCAGGGTCACCGCGGCGGTCCCCTGAATGTCATCGTTGAAGCAGCACAGCTCATCCTTGTAGCGGTTGAGCAGCGGGGTGGCATTGCCCTGGGCGAAATCCTCGAACTGCAGCAGGATGTCCGGCCAGCGGCGCTTGACCGCCTGGATGAAGGCATCGACGAACTCGTCGTACTCTTCGCCGGAGATGCGCGGATGGCGCCACCCCATGTAGAAGGGGTCGTTCAGCAGCTGCTGGTTGTTGGTGCCCACATCCAGCACCACCGGCAGGCAGTAGGCCGGGGAGATGCCGCCACAGGCGGTGTAGAGGGAGAGCTTGCCGATGGGAATGCCCATGCCGCCGATGCCCTGATCCCCGAGGCCCAGGATGCGTTCGCCATCGGTGACCACGATCACCTTGACGTTCTGCTTGGTGGCGTTTTGCAGCATGTCATCGATCCTGTCCTTGTCCGGATAGGAGATGAAGAGGCCGCGGGCACGACGATAGATGTTGGAGAACTCCTCGCACGCCTTGCCGACCGTCGGGGTGTAGATGACCGGCAGCATTTCGGTGAGGTGGTTGTTCAGCAGGCGGTAGAAGAGCGTTTCGTTGGTATCCTGGATGTTGCGCAAATAGATGTGCTTGTCCATGTCGTTGCCAAACGCCATGAACTGGCGATAGGCACGCTCTGCCTGCTCTTCGATGGTTTCGATGTTCTGGGGCAGCAGACCTTCCAGATTGAAGCTGCTGCGTTCTTCGCTGGTGAAGGCGCTGCCCTTGTTGAGCAACGGCGTCTCCAGCAGGGCTGGACCTGCGTAGGGAATGTAGAGGGGACGTTTCTGATTATTATCTTCAAACATGGATCTGTACCTTGACTGTGTGGCCCGTCGATCCTATGGGCTTGAGCCAACAATTTCAAAGGGTTTGCACCTCCCTTGCGAAAGGTTTGCGACCCAGTCGACGAAAGGCCCCCGGAGTCTGACCCGTCAGACGGCGAAAACGGTTGGCAAAGTTGGCGCCGTCGCTGTATCCGACCCGGGCCGCCAACTCGGCCAGCGGCCAGTTGGTGTAGAGCAGCAACTGGCGCGCCTTGTTCATGCGAAGCCCGGTGAGCCAGGCCATGGGGCCCATGCCGAACACCTGCTGGCAGAGCCGGTGCAGATGGGGCACCGAGCAGGCCATCTGGTCGGCCAGCAGGGCCACGCTCCAGGGCTCGTCCAGACGCGCCTCCACCCGCCGAAACAGCGCCTGCAGCCGCAGCTCCGGCGTGCCGCGCACCTCCCCCTGCAGGGTTCGCTCCAAGAGCGCCAGCAGCAGGCTCAGCAGCTGGGGCTGGAGTGGCGAACGTATTCCCTCCCCCTGCATCAGGCTGAGCAGATGGTAGAGCTGCTCCCCCTCCTCCCCCTGCCAGATGCGATGGCCAAGCCGGTGCAGATGCTGCCAGCGCGGCACGTCGTCCAACAGGATCCAGCTGGTATGCCAGGCTTCCCCCACCAGCCTGAGGCCCCCCGGCACGGCGGCCGGGAGAAAGACCAGGGCTCCCGCCGGGATGGGCTGCTCCCCGCCATCGGTGAGCAGGGCGCCCCCCTCGTCATGGCTCACCATCAGGATGTGAAACTCCGGTCGGTTGCGGCGGATAAGGTAGTGCTCCCGTATCGTCGAGAGGCCGGTCAGGAAGACGCCCGCCTCCCCAAGCAGGGGCAGCCCTTCGCGTCCCAGCATCCGCTCTTCGCAGGCCGGGGCGATTTCCAGACACTCGCTGATAAATGGCATAGCACCTCAACAGGATAGTTTTGCACAAGAAAGCCGAGAGAGGCTCACAGTGAAACCTCCCGATATCACCCCTATCATACCCACGACAAACCCTGATTTTTACCAACCCGGTTAACATAAATGAATTATTGGCAAGCGATTTTAAAACAAACCACCGATCGCGAGTTCATGACGCGACTGTGGCGACTGGCCCTGCCGGTTTCGCTGCAATCCATGATGTTCTCCCTGCTCGGCCTCATCGACATCATGATGGTGAGCCAGCTCGGCACCACGGCTGTGGCGGCGGTCGGCTTGGGCAACCGGGTCTTCTTCTTCAATCTGCTGGTGATAGCGGGGCTCTCGGGCGGAGTCTCGGTGTTGGCGGCACAATATTTCGGCCGTGGCGAGATGGCCGGGGTGCGCCGCTCCCTGGCCCTGGCCCTGGTGGGCGCCCTGGCGGTGAGCCTGCCCTTTGCCCTCGTCTATGTGTTCTCACCGGGCAGCGTGCTCGGGTTTGCCAGCCAGGAGCCCGCGCTGCGCGAGCTGGCCGACGAGTTCCTGATGATCACCGGCGCCACCATCCTCTGCACCGCCGTGGTGGTGCCCCTGGAGTCGGCCCTGCGCTCGGTGGGCAATGCCGCGGCGCCGACCCGCATCGGCATCATCGCCATCATCGCCAACGTCATCCTCAACTATGCCCTCATCTTCGGCCATTTCGGCGCCGACGCCATGGGAGTAGCCGGTTCCGCCTGGGGCACCACCCTTTCGCGCCTGCTCCAGACCGCGCTGCTGCTTGCCTATGTGTGGCGTGCCGAGCCCCGTCTCATCCCGCGTAAGCAAGACTGGCTCGCCGCCTTCAGGCGCAAGGAGGTGGTGCGCTTCACCCTGATCGCCCTGCCGCTGTTGCTGCACGACGGGCTCTGGGCCTTCGGCATGCTGCTCTACGGCTTCCTCTACGCGCACCTCGGCACCGACGCCCTGGCCATCATGACCACCCTCGGCACGCTGGAGAGCATCCTCATCTCCCTCTTCTTCGGGCTGGCGGTGGCCTGCTCCACCCTGCTCGGTCACCGGCTCGGGGCAGAGGAGTATGACGAGGCCTGGCAGCACTCCCAGCTCTTCCTGCTGCTGGCCCCCGTCGGCGCCCTGCTGGTGGGGACCGCCGTCTGGCTGATGCAGGGCAGCCTGCTGCAATGGGTCGGCAACCTGCCGGGCGAGCTGATGACTGAGGCCGGCCAGGTGCTCGCCATCATGTGTCTGGGCATGCTGCTCAAGGTGTTCAACATGGTGGGGATCGTCGGGGTGCTGCGCTCGGGGGGGGACGTCAACTACAGCATCTTCATCGACATCGTCGGCATGTGGTGCATCGGCCTGCCGCTGGCCTGGGTGGCGGTCAGCCTGCTGGGCTGGCCCCTCTCCTGGGTGGTGGCCGTGGTCCTGCTGGAGGAGCTCTCCAAGGTGCTGCTGGTGCAGCGCCGCATTCGCCAGCGCCGCTGGCTGCGCAATCTGGTGCTGGGATAAGGGAAGAGCGCAAAGCGGGAAAATGCGGGGTCATATCAATGACAGAAAATCCCGCTTTGCAGTATGCTGGCCCCCTCTTCAATCAGAGGCGGGGTGCGCCGGCCATGCCGACCCTTGTGCCCCTGCCCAGTAGTCGTTTAAGGAGACGAGCATGCAACCACAAAAAGAGCGGATCACCGAGACTGCCCTGCTGGAGATGGCCAACAAGATCATTCGTGAACACGAGGACTTCATCCACGGCATGCGCGCCGACTCGGTGGAGCAGAAGGGGGACATACTGGTGTTCAAGGGGGAGTTCTTCCTGGCAGAGGACGGCACCCCGACCGGCAAGACCATGGCGGTGTTCAACATGTTCAAGCTGCTGGCCCAGCAGCTCTCCGGCAAATACACCCTGGCCTGACGCCAGCCCCGTCATCACCGGATGCCGCCCTCAGGCGGCATCCGTTTTTGTGCGCCCTGCATCGCCCGCGGGTTTCCCTGCCTCGGCCACCACGCAGTTGCGACCCGCCATCTTGGCCATGTAGAGGCACTCGTCCGCCCGGTTGAGCAGATCCTCCACCCCCTCGCCGCGCTGGGCCAGGGTCAGACCGATGCTCACCGTCACCTCCAGCAGCTCGTCGGAGGTGGGGCTTTTCACCAACCTCGCTTCCACCGCGACCCGCAGCCGCTCCGCCACCCGCTTGGCCTGTGCCAGATCCGTGCAACCGGGCAACAGGATGGCAAACTCCTCCCCGCCGTAACGCCCGAGCACCATGCCGGGCTCCAGTTGCTCCGACAGGGTGGCCGCCACCTCCTTGAGCACCGCATCCCCCGCCAGATGGCCGAAGGTGTCGTTGATGCGCTTGAAGCGGTCCAGATCCAGCAGCAGCACCGCGAAGGGGGCCTGTTTGCGGATCATGGCGGCCCTCGCCTTCTCGAGCTGCTTCATCAGCAGGCGGCGGTTCATCATGCCGGTCAGCTCGTCCGTGGTGGATTCCCGATAGAGTTGCAGCAGCATGTTGAGCTGGCCGCACTGCACCCAGGCGCTGGCGATGGCAAAGAGCCCCAGCAGCCAGACCTGGTTGAGGGTCTGCACGCTCCAAAGAGGCTGGCCCACCAGCAACCAGTTGCCCGCCAGCATGGTGGCCAGAATGCCCCCCGCCAGTTGCAGGCTGAGGGAGAGGGGAATGGGGAAGATGGCGAACAGGCTGATGAGCAGATAGGGGAAGGCCATGTAGCCCGCCTGCATCTCCTGATCCGCGCCGAAGCTGTGCAGGCAGATGAGGGAGAAGAGCATCATCACCGCCATCAGGTAGCCCAGCGCCAGCTTCATGCGCTCGCGCTTGAAGTGGATGAGATAGGAGAGGGGGATGAGGGGCGAGAGGGCCAGCAGGCAGAAGATCCTGACCTGGAACAGCGCCTCGAACTGGATGGCTGGCAGGGTCAGCCAGTCCACCAGGGCCCAGCTCGGGAGCCCCGCCATCAGCAGACAGGTGAGCAGCCGCAGCCGCACCGTCATGAAGCCCATCCGGGTCAGGGTAAAATCTTCGGAGTGGGCGCGGGCACTCCAGAACTCCGACAGCTTCAGCATCCAGAGTCTCCATCTTCGAACCGAGGGCTCATTCTACACCGTCCCCATTCTGATGCATCAGCCTCCCTCCCCTTTGTGAGGGATCGGTCTCACACAAACCGGCGGATCTTAATCGCCACAGGAAAACGTTTCAACCCATCGAGAAATAAACGAGTTTGCGCTCAATTAGCGCTGGAAAGCGCGATACCAATCACTAAAATAGCGCCCAATTTTCTCCCATCCCCCCACACATTCGAGGTATTTATGGAACAGGCTGCCGCCCCAAGCGCCATCCGAGAGGCCCATCCCCCCAGGCGAGCCCACAGCGAACTGGTCTACGGCATCGAGGATGTCCCCCCCCTGCCCCAGACCCTGTTCGCCGCCCTGCAGCATATGCTCGCCATGTTTGTCGCCATCATCACCCCGCCCCTCATCATCGCCAACGCCCTCGGCCTCCCCGCCGACGACACCCGCTACATCGTCTCCATGTCCCTGGTCATGTCCGGCATCGCCTCCTTCATCCAGACCCGCCGTTTCGGCCCCCTCGGTTCCGGCCTGCTCTCGGTACAGGGCACCAGCTTCAACTTCCTCGGTCCCATCATCGCCTCCGGCCTCGCCCTCAAGCAGGCGGCCATGCCCACCGACGATCTGCTGGGCACCCTGTTCGGCACCATGCTGGCAGCGGCCCTCACCATCGTCGTCATGAGCCGCTTCCTGCACCTGGTCAAACGGATCATCACCCCGCTGGTGACCGGCATCGTGGTATTGCTCATCGGCCTGACCCTCATCAAGGTAGGGCTCATCAGCATGGGGGGCGGCTATGGCGCGCTGGCGGACGGCAGCTTCGCCAGCCACACCAACCTCTTTCTCTCCCTGCTGGTGCTCGGCCTCATCGTGCTGATGCAGCGCAGTCGCAACCCCTGGTTGCGCCTCTCCGCCATCATGATCGCCATGCTGGCGGGCTATGCAGTGGCACTGCTGCTGGGCAAGGTGGCTGCCCCCACCTTCGACGGCCCCCTGCTGATGGTGCCTGTTCCGCTGCACTACGGGCTCGGCTTTGACTGGCAGCTGTTCGTGCCGCTCGCCATCATCTTCGTGGTGACGGCGCTGGAAGCCATCGGCGACATGACCGCCACCTCCGACATCTCCGGCGAGCCGCTGGAAGGGCCGGTCTACATGGCGCGGATCAAGGGGGGCGTGCTGGCCGATGGCGCCAACTCCATGCTGGCGGCGGTCTTCTCCACCTTCCCCATGTCCACCTTCGCCCAGAACAACGGCGTCATCCAGCTGACCGGGGTGGCCAGCCGCCATGTCGGCCTCTTCATCGCCGCCATGCTGGCCCTGCTCGGCCTGTTCCCGGCGGTGGCGAGCCTGGTGCAACAAATACCTGAACCCGTGCTCGGCGGCGCCACCATCGTCATGTTCGGTACCATCGCCGCCGCCGGGGTGCGCATCATCTCCCGGGAGGAGCTCGACCGCCGCGCCCTGATGATCCTGGCGGTGTCGCTCGCCATGGGTCTCGGAGTGGCCCAGGTGCCCGAGGTGCTGCAACACCTGCCGGAGCTGGCCAGGAGCGTGCTCTCCTACGGCGTCGCCACCGGCGGCCTCACCGCCATCCTGCTCAATCTGCTGCTGCCCAGGCGCGCCGCCGCACAGGCCTGACACTCCGCCATCCTTGCACCAAAGCCCCGCCATGCGGGGCTTTACCTTGTTTGCCCCCGCGCGTACTGTGCTTGGCAGCCTCTGCCAAAGGATGCCTTTCATGCCTTATACCCTGCTGCCCCCGCCGCCCGCCCACCAGACACCCGACCAGATCCTGGCCGAGGAGCAGCGCTGGCTGCGGGAGTGCGCCGGTGACGGCGAGCCCAGGGCCCTCCTCTGGCAGGGCCCCCAATGCCTCATCGTCACCCGCAAGGATACCCGTTTGCCCCGCTACCAGGCCGCCTGCGAGCAGCTTGCCGCCGAGGGCTGGCCGGTGTTCGTGCGCGACAGCGGCGGCACCGCCGTGCCCCACGGCGCCGGCATCCTCAACCTCTCCCTCATGCTGCCCCGCATCACCACGGATCTGGCCCACTACTACCGGCTGCTGGGGGCGCCCCTGCTCGCCCTGCTGGAGGAACACGGTCTTGCGGGCAGCTACGACTTCGTGCCCGGCTCGTTTTGCGACGGCCAGTACAACCTGGTGATCGGAGGGCGCAAGGTGACCGGCACCGCCCAGCGCTGGCTGGCGCCGGGCCGGGAGCACGACGGCGCCGTGCTGGCTCAGGCCATGCTGCTGGTGGCGGGGGATGTGGACCAGGGCACCCGGATGGCGAGCCGCTTCTACGAACTGGCCGGGGGCGAGCTGCGCTTTGCTCCGGGCACCTCCACCACCCTGTCCCACGCCATTGGCTGGCAGGGGGATGAGGCGGCCCTGGTGAGCCGGGTGAGCAGGGCGCTGGCGCAGCGGCTCACCGGAGATATTCCCTCCCCCTGACCCCCTGGGGGCAACAAGCGCTGCCATTCATTGCGTAAAATGCAAAAAAGCCACGTTGAGAGTCGTGGCTTTTGCGTATTTCGCACAGATATTGTCAGAAGAGCCGGGATCCGGGTTTTGCCATCCCAGCCCGGATCCCGGTTGACACCATGGACAGGAGCCCGGTGACAGGACTTCCCGCAGGCCCGCTTCTCATCAGGCCGTCTGCGGCTCGGGCTCGGACTCCGTATCCCGGTCCCGGCTGAAGTAGGCGCGGGTCTCGGCAATCACCACGTGGCGCAGGCCGATGAGGCCGATGAGGTTGGGCACCGCCATCAGGCCGTTGACGATGTCGGCCAAGAGCCAGATCAGGTCCAGATGGAGGAAGGCACCGCTCGCCACCAGCACCAGATAGATGAGGCGGTAGGGTTTGATCGCCTTCACCCCGAACAGGTACTCGGTGCAGCGCTCGCCGTAGTAGTTCCAGCCAAGGATGGTGGTAAAGGCGAAGAACAAGAGGCCGATGCTCACCAGATACTGGCCCACATGGGCATCCAGCCCCTGGGCAAAGGCCAGACTGGTCATGGCCGCACCGCTCACATCGCCGCTCCACACCCCGGTCACCACCAGCGTCAGGCCGGTCATGGTGCAGATGATGATGGTGTCGATGAAGGTACCGGTCATGGAGACCAGCCCCTGCTCCACGCAGGAATCGGTCTTGGCCGCCGCCGCCGCGATGGGGGCCGAGCCCAGGCCCGACTCGTTGGAGAAGACCCCGCGCGCCACCCCGGACTGGATCGCCAGCATGATGCCGGCGCCGACGAAGCCGCCGGTGGCCGCATGGCCGGTGAAGGCGCTCCCGATCACCAGCATGACCGCATCGGGCAGGGCGCCTGCATTGTTCACCAGCACCCCGGCACAGGCGACGATGTAAAAGATGGCCATGAAGGGCACCACCTTGCTCGACACACTGGAGATGGACTGAATACCCCCCAGGGTCACCAGCGCCACGATCAGGGTCAGCACCACGGCGGTCACTTCACGAGGTACCGAGAAGGAGAGGCTCATGGCATCACTGATGGCATTGACCTGGGGGAAGGTACCGATGCCGAAGAAGGCGACGCCGATGCCGAACAGGGCAAACAGCTTGGCGAGCGGCCTGGAGCCGAGCCCCTTCTCCAGATAGTACATGGGGCCACCCGCCATCTGGCCGTTGGCGTCCTGCTGGCGATATTTCACCGCCAGCAGGCACTCGGCATACTTGGTGGCCATGCCGAACAGGGCGGCCATCCACATCCAGAACAGGGCGCCGGGGCCGCCCAGCTTGATGGCGGTGGCGACCCCGACGATGTTGCCGGTGCCGATGGTGGCGGAGAGGGCGGTGCACAGGGCGCCGAAGCTGGAGACATCCCCCTGCTTGCCCTGACCCTGATCGCGGCCAAAGACCAGCTTGAGGGCCAGCGGCAAACGCACGATCTGAAGCAGACCCAATCGCCAGGTGAGATAGATACCGGTCCCGACCAGCAGGATCAGCAGGGGGGGACCCCAGATAAAGCTATCGATGGCGGCGAGCGCCGATTGAATTGATGACATGCATCCTCCTTAAAAAACAACGATTAAGGAGGAGAAGGATGATCTTCCCATAGGTGTCGCGATCGGCCAGAGGCGATCGGATGCGGGCCAAGAATGTGTTCACACTCTTACTGCGAGGCCGTGATCAAGGCTCATGCGCAGCTCGCTTATGTGGGACCGAGAGGCTCATGTACTCACATACACCCCGGTTCCTGCGCGGCGCTTTACCTTGCTGACGACCTCTCGTGACAGATTGTGAACAGTTCCAAGCTCAGGTACAACCATCCCATCCCCTCTGTCCTTTTGCCTGAGAGTTTCCGGCGCCAGATTGCGATGCAATCGTGGTGCCTTGCTCCTTCGGCGCCCGATTCAACGGGTCTCTCCAGAGTATCGTCCAGTAGCAGTCCACACCGGTTGCCCGGTACCTGAAAGATTCACTTCTTCGGTGGATGGTTGCCCATCGCTCTCCTGCTACCTTCATCCGAACTAGTTTGGATTAGGAAGCGGGCATGGTAATCCAAAAACTGTGAGCTGTCTCGCACTCCCTGGCCCCGGCGCCCCCTTTTTACATGGCCGCAACACCCAGGCCTGATGTTATTAGTTCGTTAACTATCAACAGCTTATCAAGCTCCCTTCGGGGGCGATCCCCATCACGGCCCTGAACGCTCCCCGTATCAAGAGCCTGTTTCGTCTCGACCAGAAAAACTTGCCAACATATCCAATCAAAATGCTTGCACACAAACTCAATAAGCCGATAATCCCGCGCATAACTAAGCACTTCGCAAGGGAGTTATGCAATGTGCCTGGTTGGTCCCTCCGGACCGCTCGCCTGAGCCGGCCGTCGCCGGTTCAATCGCATATGGCTTGGGCATATCACGCCCCCTAAGGATTTTCAAAAGAGAATGAACGAGACCCTGGTCGCACAAGATTACCGTCAGTTGGTTGAACAATTCGGCTCCCCCCTGCTGCTGCTCGACAAGGCAGCCGTCCGCAAACAGTATCGGGCCCTGGCGGCCGCCCTGCCCGATGTGCGCTTGCATTATGCACTCAAGCCCCTGCCCCACGAGGCGGTGGTCTCTGTCTTGAAGGAAGAGGGGGCCTGTTTCGATCTGGCCACCAATGGCGAAGTGGATCTGGTGCGCAGCCAAGGGGTTCGCCCGGGGCGCTGCATCCATACCCATCCCATCAAGCGCGACAGCGACATCCGTTATGCCCTGGAATTCGGCTGCACCGTGTTTGTCTATGACAACCCGCTGGAGCTGGAGAAATTCCTGCCCTACAAGGACGAGGTGAAACTGCTGCTGCGGGTCAGCTTCCCGAACCCCGAGACCAAGGTCGATCTTTCCAAGAAGTTCGGCTGCACCCCGGAGCAGGCACTGCCGTTGCTGCAACTGGCCCAGGCCAAGGGGATCAAGGTGATGGGGCTGTCATTCCACGTCGGCTCCCAGGTGCCCCATGCCCGTCGCCACGTGCAGGCCATCGACGCCTGCCGCGAGATCATGGAGCAGGCCTGGGAGCTAGGGCTCAAGCCCTGGGTGCTGGACATCGGCGGCGGCTTTCCGGTGGACTATGACGGCGGCGAGTTCGACATCGACGGTTTCTGCGCCCCGATCCGCGAGGCCCTGGCCAAGCTGCCCGCCACGGTGCAGAAGATTGCCGAGCCGGGCCGCTTCATCAGCGCGCCGGCCATGACCTCGGTTTCCAGCGTGATGGGCAAGGCCCACCGCGGCGACAAGATCTGGTACTACCTGGATGACGGTCTCTACGGCAGCTACAACGGCCAGCTCTACGACCACGTTACCTACCCGGTGAGCACGCCCTATGCCCACGGCGAACTGCACAATGCGGTGCTCTCCGGCCCCACCTGCGACAGCGTGGACGTCATCCGCGACAGCATCATGCTGCCGGATCTCGAGATCGGCGAGCTGGTGGTGGGTCGGGTGATGGGGGCCTACACCTGGGCCTCCGCCTCCACCTTCAACTTCTTCCCCAAGGCGAGCATCCTGATCCTGGACAGCGCCCAGAAGCAGAAGCTGGTTGCCGTGGCCTGAGACCAGGACCCGCGCACAAAAAAGAGGGGACGCCGCGGCGTCCCCTCTTTCATTTCATCACCAGACTAGATGAACTGGCTCGTCAGCAGCCAGCCGGTGTAGGCGACGAAGCAGGCGAGCAGCACGCCCCCCTCCAGCCGGTTGATGCGCCCCTGCCCCTTGCGGCCCAGACACATCACCAGCAGCAACAGGGTCAGCCCCATCATGATGCTCCAGTCGCGGGAAAGCACTTCGGGCGCCACCTCGAGCGGGTGGATGCCGGCGGCGATGCCCACCACGGCCAGGGTGTTGAACAGGTTGGAACCCAGCACGTTGCCAAGGGCCAGATCGTGCTCGTTCTTGCGAATGGCGATGAGGGACGATGCCAGCTCCGGCAGGGAGGTCCCCACCGCAACTATGGTCAGGCCAATCACCAGATCGCTGATGCCAAAGCCCTGGGCGATGGTCACCGCCCCCCACACCAGCAGACGGGAAGCCCCGATCAGCAGCACCAGGCCGACGATGAGCCAGAGGATGGCGCTCTTGAGAGACATGCCCTCGGAGACGATGTCCTCCTCAGTATCAGTATCCAGCGCATCCCCCTTGCCGTTCATGCCGGCCCAGATGGACCAGCCCATCAGCACTGCGAACACAGCCCCCAGAATGGCGGCATCCATCCGGCCCAGATTGCCATCGATGAGCAGGGCGCCGGAGAGCAGGGTGATGCCGAGCAGGATGGGGATCTCCTTGCGCACCACCTGGGAGGCGACGGCAATGGGGCTGATCAGGGCGGTCAGACCCAGGATCAGGGCAATATTGGTGATGTTGGAGCCATAGGCATTGCCGAGCGCGAGCCCGGGATTGCCCTGGGAGGCCGCCAGCGCGGAGACCACCATCTCGGGGGCCGAGGTACCAAAACCGATGATCACCATGCCGATCAGCAGCGGCGGCATACCGGCGTAACGGGCGGTGGCGGCGGCGCCGTCCACGAACTTGTCGGCACTCCAGACCAGCAACGCCAGTCCGGCAATCAGGGCAACAAAAGCCAGGGTCATATTGTTCTATCTCATCCACGGCAAACACGAGAGCCAGGCAAGTTGCCTGGCTCCATCCAAACGCGGCCTCAGTGTAACGGGGTCGCTTGCTATTTCAAGGTGTAATCAAACGCCGATTAATCTTTCACAGCGCCGCCAGCAGGCTCTGGGCATCCGACACCTCGAACTTGCCTGGCGCCTCCACGAAGAGCCGCTCCACCACACCGTCGTTGGCGATGAGGGCAAAACGCTGGGCCCGCACGCCGCCGAAGGCGCCGGTCTCCTTGGCCAGACCCAGTGCCCGGGTCCAGCTGCCGTCACCGTCCGCCATCATGGTGATGGCAGAGGCGTTCTGGGCCTCTTGCCACGCCTTCATCACGAAGGCGTCGTTGACCGACAGACAGCACAGTTCCACCCCCTTGGCCTTGAACTGATCGGCCAGCACCACGTAGCCCGGCAGGTGAGCGTTGGAGCAGGTGGGGGTGAAGGCGCCGGGCACCGCAAAGAGCACCACCCGCTTGTCGGCAAACAGGGCCTGGGTATCCTTCACCTGCTTGCCCTCGGCGGTGATAAAGGTAAATTCCCCTGCGGGCAGGGATTGACCGACCGTGATCATGATGACGCATCCTTCTGTGGTTCAAAGAGGCCCAGTCTACCCCATTCCACCAGAAGGCGAAGGGGTCCATCGAGCAGCAACCAAGCGATCGGGGAGCGAACGCCTGTCGCCCCTATTTCTGGCCTGATGGCAGGCGCCTTGCCTGCCAGGTGGCGATGGCGAGCAGGGAGTCAGGCGTGAACTCGTCCGCCCGATCGGCTATCTCGCCCAGGCTCATCCAGTGCACCTCGCTCACCTCTTCGGCCTGCAGTTGCAGCGGCCCCTGATAGTGACAACTGAACAGGCCGCCCCAGACCCGGTAGCGGCTGCAGCTCGCCTCCCCTTCGGCATAGAAGGTGCCGTAATCCTGCAGGGGCACGTCGCGGATCCCCAGCTCCTCGGCCAGCTCTCGCCGGGCGGAAAGGGCCATGGCCTCCCCCGTGGTCACCACGCCACCGGCGCAGGCATCCAGCATGCCGGGGCAAAAATCCTTGCTCGGGGTGCGCCGCTGCACCAGGATGCGCTCAGCCTCATCCAGCACCAGGATGTAGCTGGCACGATGGCGCAGGTTTTCCTGACGCACCCTGGCGCGCTCGGCCACCCCGATCACCCTGTCCTGCTCGTCTACTATGTCCACCCACTCCACGTGCGGCACCTTTGTCATGTCTGCAATGGCCGCAGTATATCGGGCCCCGGACCCGGACTCTCACTACTTTTTCAACGCCGGGGCTGCACGCCAGCCGATCACAAGACAGATTCATACAAATCTTTATCAAGTGTCACATCAGTGTCACGGTCCGTCGGCATAGTGTGCCCTGTCCAAACAACAGGGTCTCTTGCCATGAAGGTGTTCAAGCAGTGGTCTCCCCGTCGAATTGCTCGATATATCAAGAGCTTCCATCATGGAAGTTTCATGGTTGAAGCACTGGGGCGGTTTGAGTTTCAAGGGGGGATCATCGATGTGAAGCCGTTGAGCTGTCATCAGGCGCTGAGCCTGGCCCGGCAGATCAACCTGGCCGTGCGCGATCTGCGCACCACCACCCTGTTGCCGGGCTGACATACTCCTTTCTGTCTGTCGTCGACTTCCATGTACACATTTGCCCGCCGCTCATTCGAGCGTGCGGGCTGTTTTTCTGAAGGTTGTGCCCTGCCTCAGTGCTGCAGGATCTGGGAGAGGAAGAGCTTGGTCCGATCGGACTGGGGGTTGTCAAAGAACTGATCCGGCACGTTCTCTTCGATGATTTGCCCCCGGTCCATGAAGATCACCCTGTCCGCCACCTGCTTGGCAAACCCCATCTCGTGGGTGACGCAGAGCATGGTCATCCCCTCGTGGGCCAGCTCCACCATCACATCCAGCACCTCCCGCACCATCTCGGGATCCAGCGCTGACGTCGGCTCGTCAAACAGCATGACCTGGGGATTCATGCACAGACTGCGGGCGATGGCCACCCGCTGCTGCTGGCCACCGGAGAGCTGCCCCGGATACTTGAGCGCCTGCTCGGGGATCCGCACCCGGCGCAGGAAGTTCATGGCGATCTCCTCGGCCTCCTTGCGCGGCAACTGCTTGACCCAGATGGGCGCCAGGCAACAGTTCTCCAGCACGGTCAGATGGGGGAAGAGGTTGAAGTGCTGGAACACCATGCCCACCTCCCGGCGCACCGTCTCGATGTTCTTGAGATCGGAGGTCAGGGCCGTGCCCTTGACCAGGATGTCTCCGCTCTGGTGCTCTTCCAGCCGGTTGATGCAGCGGATCATGGTGGACTTGCCCGACCCCGATGGTCCACAGATGACGATCTTCTCCCCTCTGCCCACCTGCAGGTTGATGTTGCGCAGCACGTGAAACTCACCGTACCACTTGTTGACCTCTTTCAGTTCGACAACTGCGTCCGTTTTCATATCAGAACGACTCCTAATGCTTGTGGCCCGTGTTGAGTTTGCGCTCCAGATAGATGGAGTAGCGGGACATGCCAAAACAGAACATCCAGAAGATCATGGCGATAAAGACATAAGCTTCGGTGGAATACCCCAGCCAGGCCGGATCCGCCAGGGCCACCTTGGAGATGGCCAGCAGATCGAACAGCCCGATGATCAGCACCAGGCTGGTGTCCTTGAACAGGGAAATAAAGGTGTTCACCAGGGAAGGAATGGTGATCTTGAGGGCCTGGGGCATGATGATGAAGCCCATCACCTTCCAGTAGGAGAGCCCGAGGGCATCCCCCGCCTCATATTGCCCCTTGGGGATCGCCTGCAGCCCCCCTCTCACCACCTCGGCCACATAGGCCGCCTGGAACAGGATGATGCCGATGAGCGCCCGCAGCAGCTTGTCGAGCTCCACCTCGGTACTCATGAACAGTGGCAGCATGACGGACGCCATGAAGAGCACAGTAATGAGCGGCACCGCCCGCCAGAACTCGATGTAGACGGTACAGAGGCTGGAGATGACCGGCATGTGGGAGCGGCGCCCCAGTGCCAGCAGGATGCCGAACGGCAGTGCTACGACTATGCCCACCACCGCCAGCACCAGGGTGAGCATCAGCCCGCCCCAGCGGTTCGTTTCCACCACCTCCAGCCCCGCTCCCCCATGGATGAGGAAGAAGGCGATGACAGGGAACACCAGCAGGGTGAAGAGCGCCAGCCACCCCTTGCGCGGGGTCTTTGGCCAGATGAGCAGGGCCAGCAGCGCCGCCAGACCGGCGAAGGTCAGGTTGATGCGCCAGTACTGATCAGCCGGGTAGAAGCCATAGAGATACTGCCCCAGCCGGCTCTCGATGAAGATCCAGCAGGCACCGCCCTGGACGCAGGCCTCGCGGCTGCTCCCCTGCCAGGTGGCCGAGAACAGCGCCCAGTCCAGTGCAGACCAGATGAGTGGCAGCAACAGATAGGCCAGCACCAGGGTCAGCAGGCCGTTCCACCAGTTGGGGAAAAGGTTCTGCCTGATCCAGGCGAGCGGCCCCCGACGGTGGTTGGGAGGCGGCAGCGCCTCCTGCAATTCATTCACGAACATGACAGCTCCCTAGCGCTCAACCAGCGTCATTCTGCGGTTGTAGATGTTCATCAGCACCGAGGTGGTGATACTGATGACGAGATAGACCCCCATGGTCATGGCGATGACCTCGATGGCCTGCCCTGTCTGGTTGAGAGTCGTCCCCATGAACACCGAGACCAGATCCGGGTAGCCGATGGCGGTCGCCAGGGAGGAGTTCTTGGTGAGGTTCAGATACTGGCTGGTCAAGGGAGGAATGATGACCCGCATGGCCTGGGGAATGATCACCAGCCGCAGCGTCTTGGTGGGCGAGAGCCCGAGGGCGGAAGCCGCCTCCGTCTGCCCCTTGCTGATGGCCAGGATGCCGGATCGCACTATCTCGGCGATGAAGGCCGCCGTATAGATGGTGAGCGCCAGCAAGAGGGCCGCGAGCTCCGGCAGCACCGTCAGCCCGCCCCGGAAGTTGAACCCCTGCAGCGCAGGCACGCTCCAGCTGAGCGGGCTGCCCGCCAGCAGGAAGGTGATGCCCGGGAGCAGCATGACCAGGGCGGCCACACAGCGCCAGAACGGGAAGATCCTGCCTGTCAGGGCCTGACGGCGGCGAGCCCAGCGGCCCAGCCCCCAGCTCAGCAGCACCGCGAGCACCAGTGCACAGAGCACGTAGCCGAATCCCTCTTCGAACAGGGGCTTGGGCAGATAGAAACCCCGCACGTTGAGGAAGGCGAGCCCGCCTATATCCACGCTCTGACGCGGGGAAGGCAGGGTACGCAGCACCGAGAAGTACCAGAAGAAGATCTGCAGCAGCAGCGGGATGTTGCGAAACGTCTCTATGTAGACGGCCGCTATCTTGGCCACCAGCCAGTTGCGCGACAGGCGCGCGACCCCGAGTGCGAACCCGAGCAGGGTGGCAAACAGAATGCCGAGCACGGAGACCAGCAGGGTGTTGAGCAGGCCCACCACAAAGGTGCGACCGAAGGTGTAGGTCTCGTCGTAGGGGATGAGGCTCTGCAAGATGCCGAAACCGGCCGTGTTGCCCAGAAAATCAAAGCCTGTGGTGATGCCACGGGTGGCCAGATTGGTCAGGGCATTGTTGACGATGTAGAACAGAAACCCGATAACCGCCGCGATGGCCAGGCACTGGAAGAGCAGCGCCCGCACCTTGGCGTCATACCACCAGCGGCCCTGTTCTTTCCTATGGTTTGATGCGTGTAACGCCATGAGGATGACTCCGACAAAGCCAGGGAAAACATGGGGGGCCAGGCCCCCCGGTGACTGTCGACTCAGCGGATGGGTGGCGCGTACATCAGACCGCCCTTGTTCCAGAGGGCATTGATGCCGCGATCAATCTTGAGGGGGGAGCCGGCACCGACGTTGCGATCGAAGGATTCACCGTAGTTGCCGACCTGTTTGACGATGTTGTAGGCCCATTTGTCATCCAGCCCCAGCACAGTCCCTTTGGGCTCTTCCAGCCCCAGCAGGCGACGGATGTCAGGGTTGGTGGACTTGAGCATCTCGTCCACGTTGGCACTGGTGACCCCGGCCTCCTCGGCATTGAGCATGGCGTTGAGGCTCCAGCGCACCACCTTGAACCACTGATCGTCACCCTGACGCACGGCTGGGCCCAGCGGCTCCTTGGAGATGACCTCCGGCAGCACCACGGCTTCCTCTGGCTTGGTGAGCTTGATCTTGAGGGCATAGAGCTGGGACTGATCCGAGGTCAGCACGTCACAGCGGCCGGCTTCGAAGCCCTTGACGGTCTGATCCGAGGTATCGAACACCACTGGGGTGTACTTCATGCCGCCATTGGCGCGGAAATAGTCGGCCAGGTTGAGCTCGGTGGTGGTACCGGACTGGATACAGACGGCGGCACCGTCAAGCTCCTTGGCGCTCTTGACCCCGAGGGACTGCTTGACCAGGAACCCCTGCCCGTCGTAGTAGTTCACCCCGGCGAACGTGAGGCCCAGCGACCCATCCCGGGTCAGGGTCCAGGTGGTGTTGCGCGAGAGCAGATCCACTTCCCCGGACTGCAGGGCGGTAAAGCGCTCCTTGGCGGTGAGGGAGACATACTTGACCTTGCTGGCGTCCCCCAGTACCGCGGCGGCCACGGCGCGGCACACGTCCACGTCGAGCCCGGTCCAGGTTCCCTTGGCATCCGGGTTGGAGAACCCGGGCAGGCCGTCACCGACCCCGCACTGCACGAATCCCTTCTTCTTGACGGCATCCAGCGTACCGTCCGCCCACGCATTGGCTGCCATCAGCGACAGCGCCATCACCATACCAGCCTTGTGTATCTGCTTCATGTCACTCTTCCCTGTGGTTTGATTCGAACAGGCATCAAAATCTAGCGAGATGCCATCGTTTCCCTGCTTTTTGGCAGCTTATCCAGCCGCAGAAAAACCTGTCAATCGGTGCAATCCGGCCCAACCATGGTGCAACAGAACAAAATATCTAAACGGGGGAATATGCACTCTCAGAATCAAAAGTAGACCCTTATTTGCCAAATAGCCTGCTGCTTAAAACCCTTCTTGGCATGAGGATTATTTTTCGAAAATAAATCGGCTGCACCGCATTGGGGCAGCCATTTCTGCTGACAACTGACTCATCAGATTCGGTTTTATGCCAAAAGCACCAGAGTGAGGCAGCATGACCCCATATGGAAAAATGGCGATAACAGGCAGGGGAAAGCAACAGAAAAAGAGGTAAAAGGCGGGGAAGTGGCGACCTTATCTCCCGCAGGCTGGGCTTCAGAAAACCAGGAGGTCATCCTCCCCGTGGGCCATCCACAATGTCGGTGATGACGCCGTTTTCGACGGTGACAAACTGCATGAATTCCCGCTTGCCGAAGTTGTAGGTCCAGCGCTCGGCATACTTGACCGTCACTCTCGCCCCGAAGCCGTTCTCCTCGAAGCGGGTGAGATCTTCCTTGAGCATCGGCTGGCCGCAGCGAACCAGCAGCTCTGCCGTGGTGTCTCCCTCGGTCAGCAAGGCGTTCTTGCAACGCAGGGTACCTGCCTGCACAGGCAAGGCCGCCACCAGCAACAACCACAGAACAGGTTTCATTTTGCACTCCATTTGAACAGCATGGTTCCCAGCGAGATGCACACCAGGGCGAACACCATGACCTGGCCCAGAGGGCCTGCCACCTCCTGCCATCCCGCCCCTTCCAGCATCACGGCGCGGGCTGCTTCGATGATCTGGCTGAGGGGCAGCCTGGCCGCAAGCTGCTGCAGCCAGGCGGGCGCGCCTTCTAGCGAGAACCAGACACCGGATAAAAACATCATGGGCAAGCTGATGAGATTGAGCAAACCGCTCGCCAGCTCCTCGTTCTGCAGGCGAGCGGCGATGAGCAGGCCAAGGGAGGCCATGGCCGTTCCTCCCGCCAGGGCGATCACCAGCAGCAGCCACCCCGACCCGATGAGGGGCACATCCAGCAACCAGTAGGCCGCGCAGAAGACCAGCAGGCTCACCACCAGGGTGATCAGCACCCGTGACAGCAACTGGGCGAAGAGAAACTCCAGCGCGCCGAGCGGCGTGGCTCGCAGCCGTTTCAGCACCCCGTTCTTGCGATAACGCACGATGACAAACCCGACCCCGAACAGGCCGGAGAACATCAGGTTCATGCCGATCACCCCGGGCAGCAGCCAGTCGCCGTAGCGAATGGCGCGCCCGCTCAGGGTCTCTCTTTGCAAGGGCCCCTGCACCGCCTGGCGCAGCAGATACTCGGCCATGGCCCCCTGAGGGGCGTCCGGATTTATCCAGTAACGCCCCCCGGCGGGTGAGAGCAGCAGGTCCAGCTGATGGTGACGGACCTTGAGCTGGCCTCTCGACGCCTCGTCATAGGGGATGATCTTGAGCAGCGGCACGGCGCGCAGCGGGGCATAGGTTGCGGGCAGTTCCCCCACCACCCCGATCTGCACCAGCGGTTTGGGCGGGCCGGAGAAGATGAGAGAGAAGCCGATGACCAGCAGGAGCGGGAAAAGCAGGTTCCACACCAGGGCCGCGCGATCGCGTACGAACTCAAGGGTACGGGCATAGAAGAGCGCCCCGATGCGCTTGAGGGATCCCTTCATCGTCCACTCCCGGGATTGCATGTCGGCAAGGCGTACCACAGCCCGGAGGCCACGGTCAGACAGAACTCGGTCATCCCTCTCATGCGCCGCTCCGCAGGCTGTGGCCGGTCAGGTTCAGGAAGAGATCTTCCAGATTGGGGGAGCGCACCTGCATGCCGGTGAGCGGCACACCAAGATCCAGCAAGGCTGGCAACAGGGTCGCCACGTCGGGGCAACAGAGCTCCACCTGATCGCCGACCGGACGCAGGGGATAGCCGAGCCCAGCCAGGGCCGGGTGCCCCCCAAGGCGCACCAGCACGCCGTCGAAGTGTTGCGCCAGCAAGGCAGCCGGCGTATCCAGACTGAGCAGGTGGCCGTGATCGACGATGGCAATCAGATCGCACAGCTGCTGCGCTTCGTCCATGTAGTGGGTGGTGAGCACCACCGTCTTGCCCTGGGCCTTGATCGCCTCTATTCGCTGCCAGAAGTGGTGGCGCGCCTGGGGATCCAGTCCTGTGGTGGGCTCATCCAGAAACAGCAGTTCGGGATCCCCGAGCAGGGCCAGAGCCAGCAGCAGGCGCTGACGCTGGCCCCCCGAGAGCTTGCGACTGTCCCTGTCGATGAACTCGCCCAAGGCGCACAGATCGATGAGCAGCTCCCGTGGCAAGGGATTGGGGTAGAGGCTGGCGAACAGGCGCAGGGTATCGCGCACCGTCAGGAAATCCTGCAGCGCCGTGTGCTGGAACTGGATGCCGATGCGGGAGCGATAATCCGGGCCGCGCGGGGCGCCGTGAAACAGGATCTGGCCGCTGTCCGGGGTGAGGAGCCCCTCCAGCAATTCTATGGTCGTGGTCTTGCCCGCCCCGTTCGGGCCGAGCAGGCCGAAGCAGCTGCCGGCGGGAATGGCAAAACTGAGCCCGTCCACCGCCTTGACGCCGGGGAAGTGCTTGACGAGATCGACGACCTCGATGATGGCTGCCATGGCGTGTCTCCCTCACATGGCCGGAATGGACGACGCTCTGACTATATCCAAATCCCCGCCGTAGGCACATGGCCCGTTTGGGCGGTCCAAAAACAAACGGCGACCTCAGGGTCGCCGTTTGCATCACGCCAGCCGGATCACAGGATGTCCAGCAGCTCCACTTCGAATACCAGAGCGGAGTACGGCGGGATGGAGCCGGCGCCACGGGCACCGTAGGCCAGATCCTGCGGAATGTAGAGCTTCCACTTGGAGCCAACCGGCATCATCTGCAGCGCTTCCACCCAACCGGCGATCACGCCGGTCACTGGGAACTCGGCCGGTTGGCCGCGCGCAACGGAGCTGTCGAACACACCACCGTGGGTGAAGGTACCGTGGTAGTGCACGCGCACGGACTGACCGGCAACCGGCACGGCACCATTGCCTTCGACCATGACTTCATATTGCAGACCAGAGTCGGTGGTCTTCACTTCGGCGCGCTTGGCGTTGTCGGCCAGGAAGGCTTCGCCTTCGGCGGCAGCGGCCTTGGCGGCAGCTTCCTGCTCTTCCTGCATACGGGCGGTGATGACCTGGAAGGCATCGTTGATATCGTCACGGCTGACCGCGAACTCCAGACCGTTCAGGGCATCAGCCAGACCTTGTTGCAGGGCCGGGATATCCAGACCGGCGAAGGCTTGCTGAGCCAGTTGGTCGCCCATGTTGCGGCCGATGCCGTAGCTGGCCTTCTGTTCGATAGAGTCGTATTGGGACATTGAGAGGTTGCTCCGGGTCCTGATGGTAAAAGAGACGGGATGATAACAGACTTTTTTGCACCGTGCTGCCAAGACGCCCCTCAATTGCCCGCCGGTGGGAGACGCCTCACATCGGCCCCCTCATCCCCGCCCCTTCTCCCGCAAGGGGAGAAGGGAGCAAAACAGGGCACCATGCCGCCGCACAGTCTGTATCAGGCCCTGTCCAGCAACGCCCTCACCGCCGCGACCTTGGCCCCATCGGTGATGTTGACCCGGCCATCGTCCGAGGTGCCCATGTTGACGTCACAGAGAGAGGCACCATGGCGCCGCACAGTCTGTATCAGGCCCTGTCCAGCAGAGCCCGCACCGCCGCGACCTTGGCGCCGTCGGTGATGTTGACCCGGCCGTCGTCCGAGGTGCCCATGTTGACGTCACAGATAGAGGCACCATGGCGCCGCACGGTCTGTATCAGGCCCTGTCCAGCAGTGCCCTCACCGCTGCGACCTTGGCGCCGTCGGTGATGTTGACCCGGCCATCGTCAGAGGTGCCCATGTTGATGTCACAGAGAGAGGCACCATGGCGCCGCACGGCCTGTATCAGGCCCTGTCCAGCAGAGCCCGCACCGCCGCGACCTTGGCGCCGTCGGTGATGTTGACCCGGCCGTCGTCCGAGGTGCCCATGTTGACACAGAGAGCGGCACCATGGCGCCGCACGGTCTGTATCAGGCCCTGTCCAGCAGTGCCCTCACCGCTGCGACCTTGGCGCCGTCGGTGATGTTGACCCGGCCATCGTCCGAAGTGCCCATGTTCACACCATGGGGCACCATGCCGCCGCGCCAGCCCATGCCGGACATGTGCACTTCATTGACGCCGGTGAATTCGATGATGGTGCGCACGTTGTCGGCGTTGACCCCGGCCCCGGGCATCAGGCTGGCGCGACCCGCCAGCGCCTGGTGCATGGCCTGCAGGGTTTCGAGCCCCGCCAGCGCGGTCGGCGCATGGCCGGAGCTCAGAATGCGCTCGCAACCTGCCGCGACGATCGTCTCGAGATCCAGCCGCCAGTCGGAGGAGAGATCGATGGCCCGGTGGAAGGTGACGCCGAGCGGCCCCGCCGCCTCGACCAGTTGCCGGAGCTTGCCTTCGGGTACCCGTCCATCTTCATCCAGCAGACCGACCACCACCCCTTGCAGGCCCGCAGCACGAGCGGCCGCGATATCCAAGAGCATCATCTCGAACTCGCCGTCGTTGAAGCAAAAATCTCCGGCGCGTGGACGGATCATGGCGTAGACGGGGACGGTGGCGTGGCGCGCCACCTGCTGCATGAAACCATAGGAGGGAGTGAGACCGCCCAGCCCCAGCGCAGAGCAGAGCTCGATGCGATCGGCGCCGGCCGCCTGGGCGGTGAACAGGGATTCGAGGTTGTCGATACAGATTTCAAGACGGGTCATGATGACTCCTTGTTCGGGGAGATCAGACCCTCTGTCCGATCTCACAGATTGAGCAGGGCTGCACCGCGCACACCGCCGGCTCCACCGAAGCGGGCCTCGCGGATCGCCGGCAGGGCGACACCGGGCAGCAGGTGGCCGGGCAGACGTTTGGGCAACTCCTCATAGAGGGCTGGCAGGGCGCTCAGGCCGCCCCCCAGCACCACCACATCGGGATCAATCACCGAGATGGCGGTGGCGAGGCCAGCGGCGATGATCTCGAGCCAGCAGTCGATGGTCGAGAGGGCCGCCGCCTCACGGGCATCGGCACGGGCGACGATCTGGTGGCCGCTCACCCGTTCCCCATGAACATGGTGGTATAGCCGCTCCAGGCCCGTGCCCGACGCATAGGTTTCGAAACAGACCAGGCGCCCGCAGCCACAGCGGGGACGGGGCAAATCCGGGTATTTCATCAGGATGGTGGCGGGCAGCGGGTAGTGACCTATCTCCCCCGCCAGCCAGTTGCGCCCCTGGATGAGCTTGCCCGCCAGGTAGACGGCGCCGCCGATGCCGGTACCTATGGTGACGCCGAGGGCGCTGCCAGCACCGTCTGCGGCCCCCTGATGCACTTCCGACCAGAGGAAACAGTTGGCGTCATTGTCGACCTTGACCGGTCGGCCCAGCAGTTCGGCCAGATCCGCCCCCAGATGGCGGCCATGGATGGCGGGCAGGTTGGCCGCCACTATGCTCCCGTCGAGGCGATTGAGGATCCCCGGAAACCCGATGCCGACGGCCCCTTTCACCCCGAAGCGCGCATCCGCCGCCTCGACCCGCTCGCGCACAAGCTGCTGCAGCGCCGGGTAGTCGTTGCCCGGCGTGCTCACCCGCTCTTCATGGCAGAGGGTCAGGGCGTCGTCATACACCGCGAAGGCAATCTTGGTGCCGCCAATATCAAATCCGTAGTACATGCCACACTCCCTTGCGGTGGACCCGGCCACCTCGGTCTGTCCAGATGGGGCACATTGTATTAATTCGCAAAAAAAAATAAAGTGACCAGGGGCGAAAAACGGGAGCCAGCTCAAAGCAAACGGAACATTTGTCGTTGTTGGCAAGGGTGTCCGAGGCTCATCAGGGTGCGCTCCTGACCGTCGAACATGAAGCCGCGGCGCAGGTAGAATCCCTCGCCGATGTGATTGCCATCCAGCAGCCAGAGCCTGACACACTCGCAACCGGCCCGGCGCATCTGCACCGCCACCGCCTGCCACAGCCGTTTGCCATGACCCTGACGCCAGTGATCGGGATGAAGGTAGAGCGCCCGGATCCGCGCCGTCATCAAGCCTTCCTCCAAAGAGGGCTGCCAGTAGAGCAGGCCTATGACCACGTCGTCCTGACAGACCAGCATGGGAACGGGGCCGGGCTCGGCGAGCCGGTGTCGCCAGATCTGCAGGTGGTCGGTCACCGCCAGCTGGGCCAGCATGTCGGCCCCCAGCACCTCCCCGTAGGCCGCCAGCCAGCTCGCCCGCTGCATCACCGTCATGGCGGCGGCATCGGCGGGACGCGCCAGGCGCAGGCTTACGCCTTGCACTGGGGAACCAGCCCTGATGCTTTCGCCTGCTGGTACAGGGGCTGCACTTCGGCCTGCTGGGCCTGCAGGTTGGCGATCCGGCTCTGGTCGCTGGGGTGGGTGGAGAGCAGCTGGGGCGGTGCCTTGCCACCGGAGGCGGCGCTCATGTTCTGCCACAGGGTGACGGCTTCGGCCGGGTTGAACCCGGCGCGGGCCATCAGCTCGAGGCCGAGCCGGTCCGCCTCGCTCTCCTGGGTTCTGCCAAAAGGCAGGGCTATCCCCACCTGGACCCCGAGGCCCAGGGCGGCCATGGTGGCAGCGCCCCCGAGGCTGTCGCTGCTGCCGATGGCGGCGTCCGCCACCGCCAGCCCGATACCGGTCAGCTGATCCCGGGAGAGGCGCTCGTTGGAGTGCTGGGCCAGCACGTGGGTCAGCTCGTGACCGATGACGGTGGCGAGCTGGTCCTGATTCTTGGCGACTTTCAGCAGGCCGCTGTAAACGCCTATCTTGCCGCCGGGCAGGGCGAAGGCGTTGATCTCCTTGGAGTCGAACACCACTACCTCCCAGCTGGTGATGCCATAGCTGGCAGGCACCTGGGCGGTCACCGCCTTGGCCACGCAGCCCACATAGGCATTCATCCTGGCATCCGTGCTCACCTTCTCCTGCTGCTTCATCTGGGTGAAGGAGTCGGCGCCCAGCTGGTTCATCTGCTGGGGGGAGAAAAGCAGCATCTGGTTGCGACCAGTCGGCGACTGGGCGCAGCCGGCCAGCAGGGCGCTGCACAAGGCCGTCAGGGCCAGTCTGGAGAGGGAAGATGCGCGCATGAGAGGGTCCTTTGCCGTGAAGTTGCCCTATTCTCGGAAATGCCGCCGCCCGGCGCAAGCCGGGCGCTGCGCCCTGCGACCAAAAAGATCCTGGGGCGCACCAATGAAAACGAGCCCGCATGGGGCTCGTTTTTCTGCAAGGGCATGTTCTGTTACATGATGCCCAGCTTCTTCAGGTCGGCCTGAACCACCTTGGCCGGGACCGGCACATAGCCGTCCTTGGCAACGATGGTCTGGCCCGCCTTGGAGAGCATCATCTTCACAAACTCCTGCTCCATCGGGGAGAGCGGCTTGTTCGGATGCTTGTTCACGTAGACGTACAGGAAGCGCGACAGCGGGTACTTGCCGGTGATGGCGTTGTCGGAGCTCGCCTCGATGAAGGTCTTGCCATCCTTGGAGAGCGGAACGGCGCGCACGCCGGAGGTGACGTAGCCGATACCGGAGTAGCCGATGCCGTTCAGGGAGGAGGAGACGGACTGTACCACGGAGGCGGAGCCCGGCTGCTCGTTCACGCCGCTCTTGAAGTCACCGTTGCACAGGGCGTGTTCCTTGAAGTAACCGTAGGTACCGGACACGGAGTTGCGACCGAACAGTTGCAGATCCTTGCCGGACCAGCTGCCGTCCAGACCCAGATCAGACCACTTGGTGGCCGCCTTGGCTTCGCCGCACTTGAGGGTGCTGGAGAAGATGGCGTCGATCTGCGACATGGTCAGCCCCTTGATGGGGTTGTCCTTGTTGACGAACACGGCCAGGGCATCGACGGCGACGCGGATGGCGGTCGGCTTGTAGCCGTAGCGCTTCTCGAATGCCTCCTCTTCACCGGCCTTCATGGCGCGGCTCATGGGGCCAAACTGGGCGACGCCCTCGGTCAGGGCAGTCGGTGCGGTGGAAGAACCGGCGGCCTGGATCTGCACGTTGACGTTGGGATACATGCGCTTAAATTCTTCGGCCCACAGGGTCATCATGTTGGCCAGAGTGTCCGAGCCGACAGAGGACAGGTTGCCCGAGATGCCGCTGGTCTGTGTGTATTCCGGCAGGTCTTTATCCACACCGGCAGCCAGAGCGCTGACAGAAAACAGGGTTGCTGCGGTGAATCCGATGACACCAGCCAGTTTGTTGAGTTTCATCCAATCTCTCCAAGTCCAAGGTTGCAGAAGGCAATCGTCAGGTTGACGTCTATACGTGGTTGACACCCGATCGCAATGATCCGTGGGCCAGCACCACTCCTTCTCCAGTGTTACAGAAGGTCCGTTCTTTAAGACGGCGCCAGTATCTGGCCTGGCAGTGACAAATTTATGGAATTTATATGACACTTTGATGACATGGGCCGAGAGTGGCCCGGATGAAAAAAGGGCTGCGATGCAGCCCTTCTATCGTTGCTAACACATTGACACAAAATATTATTTCACCAGCACCATGCGGGCGGGAATGAGAAAGCTGAAGCGGCTGCCCGCACCGACCCGGCTCTCGATATCGAGATGGGCATCGTGATGACTCAGGGCATGCTTGACGATGGCAAGGCCGAGCCCGGACCCTCCGGTGTGGCGCGAGCGGGCCTTGTCGACCCGATAGAACCGCTCGGTGAGCCGTGCCAGATGCTCGGGGGGGATCCCCTCCCCCTCATCCTGCACCGCAAACAGCGCCATGCTCCCCTGCTTGCGCCACTCCACGGTGATCTTGCGCCCCGCCGGGGTGTAGTGGATGGCGTTGTAGACCAGGTTGGAGACGGCGCTGCGCAGCTGATCCTGATCCCCGCGCACCAGCAGATTGGGCTGGACCATGAAGACGATTTCGTGGGCCCGCTCGCCGGAGAGCGCCCGCGCCTCCTGCTCCAGCAGCCCCAGCATGGCGGGCATGTCCACCAGATGGGAGAGATCCACGGTGGGCGCCGCCTCGATGCGCGACAGGGTGAGCAGCTGGTTGACCAGATTGTCCATGCGGATCGTCTGCTCCATCATCACCTTGTGCGCCTTGGCCCACATGGCGGGGGGCGGCGGCTCCTCGGTCATCTCCAGATACCCCTTGAGCACGGTGAGGGGGGTACGCAACTCGTGAGAGACGTTGGAGACGAAGTGCTTGCGCGTCTTCTCCAGGCTGCGCAGCCGGGTCACATCCCGCACCACCAGCATGGCCTGATCCTCCGCATAGGGCATGATGCGAAATTCGAGGAACTTCTCCTCGTTGATGGGGGAGTGCATCTCGAATGGCTCGTCATACTGCCCCTTGCCCAGATAGGCGACGAAGGCGGGGTGACGGATCAGGTTGCCGATGTGCTGGCCGGCATCCTCGGGCCAGCGAAAGCCGAGCAGTTGCTCCGCCAGCCGGTTGCACCAGAGGATGCTGCCGTCGGTGCGAAACACCACGGCCGCATCGGGCAGCGCCTCCGCCCCTTCCCGAAAGCGGCGGATGAGGCCCGCCAGCTCCCGGCGCCGGGCCCGGTGACGCTGCTGCAACTTGTAGATGCCGTTGAAGATGTGCTCCCAGCTGCCGCTGCCGTGGGGCGGCACCAGGCTGCGATCGTGCCACAGCCAGTCCGACAGCCGCTTCTGGAAGCGGTAGTGCCAGACCAGGTGCACCACAGTGGCCACCAGCAGGCAGAGAACGAGATGATCGATTAACCAACCTACCAAGACGAAGGGGCTGTAGAAGAACGCCATTCGCCACAACTGTCGCCGCCAGGCGTAAGGTTGCAACATTAAGATCTCCTAGAGGCAGCAAAGAGCCGGGTCCAATGCCCGCCGGCAGGCGCTGGCGGCACTGGCCCTGACCTAGAGACGGGTCGAGAAGCGGTAGCCGGCCCCGCGCACCGTCTGGATCAATCTGTCGTGCCCCGTCTCTTCGATGGCCTTGCGCAGGCGGCGAATGTGCACGTCCACCGTCCTGTCCTCGACATACACGTTGGTACCCCAGACGTTGTTGAGCAACTGCTCGCGGCTGTAGACCCGCTCGGGGTGGGTCATGAAGAAGTGCAGCAGCTTGAATTCGGTCGGCCCCATGTCGAGGGCCTTCTCCTCGGCACTGACCCGGTGGGAAACGGGATCCAGTTTGAGCCCCTGCACCTCGATCACCTCGTCCACCGAGGTGGGAGAGACGCGGCGCATCACGGCGTGCAGGCGGGCGGTGAGCTCCTTGGGGGAGAAGGGCTTGGTGATGTAGTCGTCGGCACCGGCCTCGAGCCCGCGCACCTTGTCCTCTTCCTCGCCCCGGGCGGTCAGCATCACCACCGGGATCTGGCGAGTCATCTCATCCTGCTTGAGCTGCTTGAGGAACTGGATACCGCTGCCACCTGGCATCATCCAGTCCAGCACGATGAGTTCGGGGTAGGGTTCGCGCACCTTTGCCAGTCCATCGGCGTAATCTTCTGCTTCTACTGTTTCATATCCCTTCTGCTCAAGCACGAAGCAGAGCATTTCGCGGATCGGTGCCTCGTCCTCGACCACCAGAATTCGCTTAGCCATATCCCTTCTCTCTCCTCTGTGAAGATGGGTGCGCCAATTATTAGAACTTTCTGTGACACTTTTATGACTTTATGACGGGCGGGATGATAAACGTTTTCAGATTCAGTTGGCAGCAGCGAGTTGCAGCAGGTCCCAGCGATTGCCACTGATGTCCTCGAACACCACCACGGTGCCGTAGGGTTCGAGGCGCGGCTGTTCACAAAAATGAACACCATAGGCCAGCATCCGCTCGTAATCGCCCCAGAAGTCGTCGGTCTCAAGGAACAGGAAGACCCGACCGCCCCCCTGGCGACAGATGGCGGCGCGCTGCTCCTCGTTGGCCGCGCGAGCCAGCAGCAGGGCGGAGCCGGGAGCCCCCTTGGGAGCGACCCGCACCCAGCGTTTGCCCGGTTTGCCCGGCTCGTCGAGGGGGTGTCTTCCAGTAGCTCGAAGCCCATTCCCCGGGTGAAGAAGGCGATGGCCTCGTCGTAATCCGCCACCAGCAGCGTCAGGGCGCCAATGTGTTGTGCCATGGCATCTCTCCTCGGATAAATGATGGGGCGCATGATAGCCCCGCCCGGCCATGGGCTCCAGCGCCGGATCAGTCGGGCGCCACCTCCACCCGGTTGCGACCATTCTGCTTGGCCTGATAGAGCGCCTCGTCGGCCCGCTTGAGCGCCTGCTCCAGGCTATCCTTGCGCCGCTCGGCCACCCCGAAGGAGGCGGTGATACCGAGCCCCAGCGGCCAGTGCCTGTACCCCTCCAGCGCCCCTCTCAGCCGCTCCGCCAGGGCGGCGGCCCGTCCCTCGTCGTAATGGAGGCAGACCAGCACGAACTCCTCCCCGCCCCAGCGCACCAGTCGGCACAGGCTGTCGCAATGGCGCAGCAGCTCGCTCACCATGTGCTTGAGCACCTCGTCCCCCACCGGGTGGCCGTGACCGTCGTTGACCCCCTTGAAGTGATCGATGTCGATGTAGATGAAGGAGAGCGGCATCTCGCCGAGCTCCCCGAGCAGCTTTTCGCCGCCGAGCCGATTGAGGGCCCCGGTCAGGGGATCGTAACGGGCCTCCTCCTCGGTGCGCCGGTTCTGCTCGCACAGGCTCGCACTCAGGGCTTCAGCCGCGAGGCGCGCCTCCCTGGCCTTGCGCAGCCGATCCCCGAACATCAGGTTCTGGACCAGGAAGAGCAGCACGCCGTATACAAGCCACCCCAGCAGCAGATAGCGATAGAAGTCCCCCGGCTTGCACCAGCGGCCATAGAACTCCAGCCGCTCGAGCCGCAACCGGTGCTCCCCCGGCAACATCTTGTCATCGGAGGCGATCTCGATGGCGTAAACATGGTGCAGATCCGGCCCCTGCTGGACCAGCGGAATGTCGTACTGCTGCACCCACCAGGAGCTGGGGGCAAAGACATTCAGGGGGACATCCTGCTCACGACCAAAATCCCTGGCGGTGAAGAGCACTTCGTTGAACTTGTGGGAACTCTCGTCTTCCCGCGTCGAGTAGACGGGATCGTAGTTGCGCAGATAAAGGCGCCAGGCCTGTACCCCCTGCCCTTCTACATCCAGCCTCACCCGCACCCCGGTGAAGCCGGAGAGATCCAGCCCCTGCTCGGGATCGGTCAGGGTCAGAACCAGCTCGCAGAAAGGATAGGCATATTGGCTTCGCAGGGTGCACTGGATGGCGGGTCTGTCGCCCCCCTGACTCAGGGTGGCGACGGAGGAGCCCTTGTGGGCCCTGTCATCCTGGGCACGCACGGACAAACCGGCCTGGCTCAGGATGTCGAGCCGCCGCTCGGGTCCGAATTCGAATAACACCATGGCCAGCAGGCTCGCCGCCAGCAGGCACCAGAACAACAGCGTCGTCATGCGGGAATAGGAAGGGATCATCGGCATCACACCTGAAAAAGGGCTTTTACCCTACACCTTGAAGCGCCGAACCGCGCTGATCCAGATCCAAGGTTATTACACGCGCCGCACCGGGCGCAGACGGGTGCCGACTAACCGGCACGGGCCCCATGGGGCGCAAGCGGCATCGGCCAGCAGCCGGGAGAGAGGCGGGGGGCCTCGTCGGTGGTGAGATGGGTCATTGCGCACTCCCTGCGATGGAAACATAACGAAAAAACGTCCTTGCCTTCGCAGTCTACACAAGCGCTGGACGGCGCGACACCCTTCACCCCTCCTCCCGCAGCGCCCGATAGAGGGTGGTGCGACTGATGCCAAGACGGCGCGCCGCCTCGCTCACGTTGCCGCCGCACTCTGCCAGGGTCTGTTGCACCCGCTGCCGACTCTGCTCGCGCAGGGTACTCCCTCCCAAAGGTGAGCTCGCTCCCCCTTCCACGGCGGGCAGATGCAGATGGGCAGGTTCAATCCAGCCCTGCCCCTCTGCCAGTACACAGGCCACCTCCAGCGCCTGTTTGAGCTGGCGCACGTTGCCGGGCAGAGGGTGAGCCAGCAGCCGCTGCTCCGCCTCCCGGCTCAGTTGTAGCGCCGGGTCCATCTGGGCGAGCAGGTTCAGGATCAACCCCTGACGCTCGGGCACCGACCAGGCCCGCAGGGGTGCCAGTTGCTGGCGCCAGCCGCAGATGCGGTAGTAGAGATCTTCGCGAAAGGTGCCGGCCGCCACCATGGCCGCCAGATCCCGATGGCTGGCGCTGACCAGCCAGAAATCCACCGCCTCGGGTCTGTGGCTGCCTACCGGGGTGACGACGCGCTCCTGCAACACCCGCAGCAGCCGGGTCTGGGCCTGGAGCGGCAGCTCGCCAATTTCATCCAGCATCAGGATGCCGCCGTGGGCGGCGCGCAGATAGCCCTGGCTGCCCTGGCTGCGGGCACCGCTGAAGGCCCCCCCCACGTAGCCGAACAGCTCGGCCTCCACCAGCTCCGCCGGCAGGGCGCCGCAGTTGACGCACACCAGAGGCCGCTCCCGACGGCTCGAACTGGCGTGCAGGGTGCGCACCAGGTGCTCCTTGCCGCTGCCGGTCTCCCCCTCGATGAGCAATGAGATGCCCCGCTCCAGCATCTTGAGCGGCACCTGCTGCGCCTGCGATCCCCCCTCCTCAACCGCGCTCGGCAGGGGGAGCCTGGCGGCGCGCTCCCCCGCCTCCGGCACCAGCCGCAGGCCGCGGCGCTCGCGCAGCAACTGCTGACCGTCGAAGGGGTGCTGGCCGAGCCAGAGCCGACCGGCCCGGTTGGCCCCGAGCAGCTCGCCCCCCTCCCCCAGCAGCAGGCGGGCAGACCAGAGGCTCTGGGGATCGAGATCCACCAGCCAGCCCGGCTGGCGGGCCAGCAGGGCGTTTTCCAGGGTCATGGCCAGGAGGCGCACGGTGCCCAGCATGTCGCCGCCGTGGTGGGCCGCATCGGTGGAGATGTCGAGCACGCCGAGCAGTTGCCCGTCCGGCCCGAGCAGGGGGCAGGCGCTGCAACTGAGAAAGCTGTGCTGGGCGAAGAAGTGCTGCGCCCCCAGCACCTGCACCTCGCTCTGCTCGGCCAGCGCGGTGCCGATGGCGTTGGTGCCCTTGCTCGCCTCCCCCCAGCGGGCGCCGCTGCGCAAAAAAATGCGCTCGGCATGGCGGGCAAACCGGTCGTCTCCGCTCACCGCGAGGATGGCCCCCTCGCCGTCACACAGCAGCAGACGACAGGGTCTGCCTGCCAGCAACTGGCCAAAGAGCGGCAGCACGAAGCGCTGGAAGCAGGCGATGAGCGTCCTGTGCTGCTCCTGGCGAGCCGACAGCTCCCCCTGGGGCAGCAAGTCCAGCTCGGCGCTCTGCTGGCGGCTCAGCCCCTGATGCAGGCAGCGCTCCCAGGAGCGCTGGATTGGGCTGGCACCGGATTGAGGCAACTCGCTCATCACACCTCCTTCTACACACTCGCGAATAGGGCCGCCTTGGGGGAGCGCCTTCATCACGTCTCCTGTTCACAAACGGCACAGTGTCACACCCGATGTTCAGAAACGGCACAGTTCGGGGGCCGCTCTGGGGGGCACTGGTTAACCAAGATACCCCTTGGCACCCCGTTTTATAACGTTTTTGCAACCTTTTTGTGTAGAGCGCCGCCCGCTGGCACGCCCCTTGCGATGACAGGAAGCAACCGGACTGCCCGCCAGGCCGGTCAGGACCACACACATAAGGATGATGAGATGATTTATACCGCTCCCGGTCAGGCAGGTGCCCTGGTCAGCTTCAAATCCCGTTATGACAACTTCATCGGTGGCGACTGGGTGGCGCCGCGCGCCGGCCGCTATTTCGAGAACATCTCGCCGGTGGATGGCCGGGTGTTCTGCGAGGTGGCCCGCTCCGACGCCGCCGACATCGAGCTCGCCCTGGACGCGGCCCACAAGGCGTTCGCCAGCTGGAGCAAGACCAGCGTCACCGAGCGCAGCAACCTGCTGCTGCGCATCGCCGATCGCATCGAACAGAACATTGAGCGGCTTGCCGTCGCCGAGACCTGGGAGAACGGCAAGGCGGTGCGCGAGACCCTGGCCGCCGACCTGCCCCTGGTGGTGGATCACTTCCGCTACTTTGCCGGCTGCATCCGCGCCCAGGAGGGCTCCGCCGCCGAGCTGGACCAGAACACCGTCAGCTACCACTTCAAGGAGCCCATCGGCGTGGTCGGCCAGATCATCCCGTGGAACTTCCCCCTGCTGATGGCCGCCTGGAAGCTGGCCCCGGTACTGGCGGCCGGCTGCTGCAGCGTGCTCAAGCCCGCCGAGCAGACCCCGGTCACCATCATGCTGATGATGGATCTCATCAAGGACATCCTGCCCCCTGGCGTGGTCAACGTGGTCAACGGCTTCGGCGCCGAGGCGGGCCAGGCGCTCGCCACCAGCAACCGGATCCAGAAGCTGGCGTTTACCGGCTCCACCGAGGTGGGCGCCCATATCCTGCGCTGCGCCGCCGACAAGCTGATCCCTTCCACCGTGGAGCTCGGTGGCAAGTCCCCCAACATCTACTTCGCCGACGTGATGCAGCACGAGAGCAGCTACATCGACAAGGCGGTGGAAGGGATGCTGATGACCTTCTTCAACCAGGGAGAGGTATGTACCTGCCCCTCCCGCGCCCTGGTGCAGGCCAGCATCTATGACGACTTCATGGACCGGGTGCTGGCCCGCGCCCGCACCATAGTGCAGGGCAACCCCCTCGACACCACGACCCAGGTGGGGGCCCAGGCGTCCCGCGAGCAGTTCGACAAGATCCTGAGCTACATGGAAATCGGCCGCGGCGAAGGGGCCAAGATGCTGCTGGGCGGCGGCCCGGCCAAGGTGAGCGGGCTGGAGGGGGGCTTCTACATCCAGCCCACCATCTTCTCGGGCCTGAACAAGATGCGGGTGTTCCAGGAGGAGATCTTCGGGCCGGCGCTCGGGGTCACCACCTTCAAGGACGAGGCGGATGCCCTGGCCATTGCCAACGACACCCAGTACGGGCTCGGGGCGGGCCTGTGGACCCGGGACAGCAACCTGGCCTGGCGCATGGGGCGCGGCATCCAGGCCGGCCGGGTCTGGGTCAACTGCTACCACGCCTACCCGGCCCACGCGGCCTTTGGCGGCTACAAGAAGTCGGGGATCGGTCGAGAGACCCACAAGATGATGCTGGACCACTACCAGAACACCAAGAACCTGCTGGTGAGCCACGACATCAACCCCCTCGGCTTCTTCTAAGCCCATCCCATGATCCACAAGGGCGCCTGCGGGCGCCCTTTTTCATGCGGTTCAGGCCACGGGTTGGCCCAGTTGCTGGCGATAGCGCTGGGGGGCGCAGCCCTGTTCGCGCTGGAACATGGCGATGAAAGCCGAGGTGGAAGCGTAACCGAGGCGCCAGGCGATCTCCTGCACCGGCATCTCGCCCCGCAGCCAGTCCAGCGCCTTCACCAGCCGCAGCCGGGTGCGCCACTGGCCGAGGCTCATGCCAAGCTCCTTCTGGCAGCGCCGCGCCAGGGTGCGCTCCGTGGTGTGCAGCGCCCTGGCCCACTCCACCAGCGTGCGGTTGTCCTCCGGCGCCGCCTGCAATGCCGCCAGCAAGGGGGCCAGCAGGCGATCCCGGCTCTGGGGCAGGTAGCTCGGCTGGCAACGGGTGCGGGCCAGCTTCTCGATGAAGAGTTCACCTTGACGGGCATCCCACTCATCCTCCATGTGCCCGACCCGGCGCTGGGTGAAGTCCTCCAGCAGGGCCCGCAGCAAGGGGGTGAGGGCCAGCAGCTGGGGTTCCCGTGGCAGACGCGGGGCCAGGGCGTGGCTCACGTAGATGGAGGTGTAATCCAGGGTCTGCTCGTTGAAGGCGGTGTGGGGCAGGTCCGCCGGCACCCAGATGAGGTAGTCCGGAGGCGCCACCAGCCGCTCTCCCCCCACCTCCACCACCATGACCCCCAGGCTGATGAGGCTGAGCTGACCCCAGGGGTGGGCGTGCTCGGCGCAGGCGTTGCCCCCCTGGATCTGGCTGTAGCGAAAGTAGAGGGGGTTGGGGTCGGCCAGCAGGCGATCCTGCTCGGCCAGGGTGAGGGTGCCCATGCAGATTGTCCCAAAGCGGTTATGACATGTCTTATTTACGCTACTTACCTCGTTCAAGACAAGGCTAGACTCTCCCCATCGTACCAAGGAGTGCCTATGCCTTTTCTCTTCCCCCTGCTCGCCATCCTGATCTGGGCCGCCAATACCGTGGTCTCCAAGGCAGCCGCCGGCGTGCTGGATCCCGCTGCCATCTCCTTCTATCGCTGGGTGATCGCCGCCCTCGCGCTCTCCCCCTTCTGCCTGCCGCAGCTCTGGCGCCGCCGGGCCGACATCCGCCCCTGGCTCGGCAAGCTGCTGGTGCTCTCCCTGCTCGGCATGGTGCTCTACCAGTGCCTCGCCTACTACGCCGCCCACAGCACCTCGGCCACCAACATGGGGGTCATCGGCTCCCTGCTGCCCCTGCTCACCCTGCTCATCGGGGCCTGCTGCTTTGGCCAGAAGCCGGGCAAGCAGGCGCTGCTCGGCATGAGCCTCTCCCTGTTCGGGGTGCTCTGGCTGCTGGGTCAGGGCAACCCCCTGGCACTGCTGCACAGCGGCATCAACCCCGGCGACGGCATGATGCTGCTGGGGGCGGCCAGCTATGCCCTCTATGGCCTGCTGATCCGCCGCTGGCAACTGCCGTTCGGCCCCTGGCTCAACCTCTACCTGCAGATCCTGCTGGCGGTGCTGCTGCTCATCCCGGTGGCCCTCTCTGCCGACTCCCTGGCCATTCCCGCCCAGGGCTGGAGCATGGTGCTGTTCGCCAGCCTCGCCTCCTCCATCTTCGCCGCCTACTGCTGGATGCGCGGCCTCGCCACCCTGGGGGCGGAGCGCACCTCGGTCTTCATGAACCTGATGCCCCTGTGCACGGCCCTCATCGCCGTCATCACCCTGGGGGAGCCCATTCACGGCTATCACCTGCTGGGGGGCGGCCTCATCCTGACCGGGGTCATGCTCTCCCAGCTCAAGCCGAGGGTACGCCGTCCTCTGCCAGAAGGGGCTTGAGCCGGCCAGCACCATGAAAGAAGGGAGCCTCGGCTCCCTTCTTGCTGCCCTCGTCAGGGCACACCTGACCTTTTCGCCAGGGTGACGTCTCCACCTTAATCCCTGCCCCCCCGCCCCTTGTCATGGGCGGCGAAGGCGCTGCGGGCCGCACGGATGCCATTCATGCAGGCGGGCACTCCGGCATAGACGGCGACCTGGAGCAGGATCTCGATGATGGTCTCCCGGCTGACCCCCACATTGAGGGCGGCCCGGATATGGAACTCGAGCTGTCCGGGCGCCGTGCCCATTCCCATCAGGGTCGCCACCGTGAGTATCTCGCGGGTGCAGAGATCGATGCCGGGACGGGCGAGCACATCGGCAAAGGCAAACCCCAGCACCAGCTCGGCAAGTTCCGGTGGCAGGGCATCCAGGCTGGCGGCGACTCGCGTGGGTGCCTGGGGATCGAGCCGGGCCAGCAGCGCGAACGCCCGTTCATGGCGATCCGTGTGCGAGCCGCTCATGCGTTCACCCCCTTCATCCCCTCGGCGGTATAGCGCTCCCCCGCCACCGGCAGGGTCCGGATGGCCTGTCCCAGGGCCCCGAGCTCCGCTGGGGAGAGGCGCACCGAGAGGGCGCCGAGGTTATCCGCCAGGTGGGTCAGACGCCGGGTGCCGGGGATGGGCACTATCCCCTCCCACTGCGCCAGCAGCCAGGCTAGGGCTATCTGCGCCGCCGAGCATCCCTTCTGCTGCGCCAGGGCCATGACCGCCTGCACCAGGGTGCGGTTGGTGGCGAGGTTCTCCCCCTGAAACCGCGGCAGACCGGCCCGAAAATCCCCCTCCTCGAACACCGCCTCCTGCTGGTAACGCCCGGTCAGAAACCCGCGCCCCAGGGGGGAGTAGGCCACCAGACCAATTCCCAGCTCCCGGCAGGCGGGCAGCACCGCCGCCTCCACCTCCCGCGTCCAGAGGGAGTATTCGGTCTGCACCGCCGCCACCGGGTGCACGGCATGGGCGCGCCTCAGGGTGGCCTCGCTCACCTCGCACAGACCGATGCGGGCTATCTTGCCCTCCTGTACCAGCTGCGCCAGCCCGGCCATGGTCTCCTCGACGGGATGGGCCGGATCGAGGCGGTGCACATAGTAGAGATCGATCTGCTCGATGCCGAGGCGGCGCAGGGAGCCCTCGCAGCTCTGGCGCGCATAGCGGGCGCTGTTGTCGAGGGTACGCCTGTACTCCCCGTGCTGGCGCACGATGCCAAACTTGGTGGCGACCTTCACCTGCCCCCGCCGGGTCGCGAGAAAACGCCCGATCAGCGCCTCGTTGTGGTGGGGGCCGTACATGTCGGCGGTGTCGAGCAGGTCGATGCCCCGCTCCACCGCCTCCGCCAGCACTCGCAAGGACATCTCATCGTCCCGCGGCCCGTAGAATTCGCTCATCCCCATGCAGCCCAGCACCAGGGCAGAGACCTGCAGGTTGGCTCCCAGTGTTCGTCGTTGCATCGCATTTTCTCCCTGACAAGTTGCAGGGGAGTATGGTCTTCCGAAAATTAATGAGATATAGAGATAACTGGCAACCCATTTTCCGATTATGGAAACACTATGCACGATCCCCTGCTCTGGGACGACGCCCGCGTCTTCCTGGCCATCGCCCGCAGCGGCACCCTGAGCGGTGCCGCCCACGCCCTTCGCATGGGGGTGGCCACCGTCTCCCGGCGCCTGGACAGGCTGGAGGCGGCCCTCGGCCTCCCCCTGTTCAGCCGCCACCAGCAGGGCTATCGCCTGACCGACGACGGGGAGGCCCTGCTTGAGCGAGCCGAGGCGCTGGAACATGCGGGACTGGCCTTTGGCGAGGCGGGGCAGTTGCAGGGACAGGTGGCCGGCACCGTGCGCCTCGCCACTGCCGAGAACCTGGCCAATCCCCTCATCATCCCCTCCCTGCCGACGCTCTTTGCCCAGCACCCCGAGCTGAGGGTGGAGCTGGTCACCGGGGTGCAGACGGTGAACCTGCACCGGCGCGATGCCGATCTCGCGGTGCGCATGGTCAAGCCCGATGCCGGCCACCTCACCCTGCGGCGCCTGGGCACCCTGGGCTTTGGCCTCTACGGGACCGGCGCCTACCTGGATGCCCGCAGCCCCGGGCTGGATGCCGCCAGCTTCGATCAGGATGACTTCATCGGATGGAACGAAACCCAGAGCCACCTGCCCGCCGCCAGATGGATGACCCGCATGCTGCGCGGCCGCCCCTGCCGGGTGGAGACCAGCACCCTGGCGGCCCAGCTCGCCGCCGCCCAGGCCGGTCTGGGGCTCGCGGTGCTGCCCCACTACCTGGCCCGCCAGACGGATCTGGTCTGCCTGCTGCCGGAGCTCGGAGTGGATCAGCCCATCTGGCTGGTGCTCCACAGCGATCTCGCCCACTCCCGGCGGGTGAGAGCCGTGGCGGATCATCTCATCGCCCTGTTCGAGCGCGCCCGCACCGCCCTGCACCCCTTCTCGGGCGATCCCAGATAGAAGGGCCGGGTCGCATCGGGGCAAAACAAAAGGTTCATCGCGGCTTTCCGGGGAAGGCCGCCTTGATTTTCAGAAAAAAGTATTCTGAGTCCCTAAATCCATATGCCATACGCTTTATCACTTTGATCTTGTTGTTCACCCCTTCCAGCACACTCGTGTGCATCGGGTAGTTT
>NZ_JAGKRI010000248.1:0-1758 GCF_017939255.1 Aeromonas sp. Prich7-2 | reverse complement strand
TGGCGGCGCTGGTCGAGCAGCAACTGGGGCACAACCCGTTCACCGGTGCCCTCTATGCCTTTACCAATCGCCGCCGCAACAAGATCAAGTGTCTGATGTGGGAGGACAACGGCTTTGTGCTCTATTACAAGGCGCTGGCCGAGGAGAAATTCAAGTGGCCATCGTCTGCCGATGAGCTACTCTCCCTCTCTTCCGAGCAGATAAACTGGTTGCTCGATGGCTACGATATCTCCTTGATGCAGGGCCATAAAACACTGCATTATGAGACGCTTTAATACCGCCAACCTCGTGCTTTACCGCCTTGTTTTTGTTATAATTTCCTCATGAAAATGACGCCGAAAAACCTCACCCCATCACCTGAACTCAGTGGCCTTAGCGCCGCTGAGTTGTTGGCGGTTATTGCGGGTTTTCAGCAACAGTTGGCGTTAAAAGAAGAGGCTATCCAGCGGCGTGACGCCCATATCCTGTTACTCGAAGAGCTGCTGCGTCTGCGCAGGATCCAGCGCTTTGCCGCCAGCAGCGAGAAACTCCATCAGCTCCAGCTCTTTGATGAGGCAGAGCTGGAAGCGGACATGGACGCCCTGCTGGCCCAGTTACCCGATGACCTGCCGCAAACTGCCGAAGCAAAGGCCAAGCCGCGTCAACGTGGCTTCTCCGCCTCACTACTGCGCGAGCGCATCGAACTCACCCTCAGCGATGAGCAGAAAGCCGGGGCCAGCAAGGTGTTCTTTACCAAGGTCAAAGAGGAGTTGCAGTTCATTCCGGCTCAACTCAAGGTGCTGGAGATCTGGCAAGAGAAGGCGGTGTTCGAGCGTGATGGCGAAGAGGTGATCCTCGCGGCCAACCGCCCCGTACACCCGCTGGGCAAATGTATCGCCACGCCGTCATTGCTGGGCTACATCATTACCTCTAAGTATGCCGATGGCCTGCCACTGTACCGTCTGGAGCAGATGTTCAAGCGCCTGGGGCAGGAGGTGAGCCGCACCAGCATGGCCCACTGGATCATCCGGCTGGATGAGGTGTTCCAGCCATTGATGAACCTGCTGCGCGAGGAGCAGAACCACGCGACGTACCTGCAAGCCGACGAGACGCGGATCCAGGTGCTCAAAGAGGAGGGCAAAACTGCGCAATCGGACAAATGGATGTGGGTGACCCGCGGTGGTCCGCCGGGCCGCCCCTCTGTGCTATTTGAATATGATCCGTCGCGCGCCGGAAGTGTTCCTGTGCGCCTGCTGGACGGTTTTAGCGGCGTACTGCAAGCCGATGGCTATTCTGGCTATAGCCAGGTGTGCAAACAGAGCGGTCTCACCCGGATTGGCTGCTGGGATCATGCGCGGCGCAAATTCATCGAAGCGACCCAGGCCACGCCGTCCGTTGCGAAGGGCAAGAGCAAGCCCGGTGCCAGCAAGGCCGATGTAGCCCTGGGGTACATAAGTAAACTCTATGCCATCGAGCGGGAGCAGAAGGAGCGCAGTGATGCCGAACGCTATCAGGCACGGCAGACGCGTAGCATGCCGCTGTTGGCGGAGTTCAAAACCTGGCTGGACAATAACGTCGGCAAGGTGATGAAAGGCTCGCTGACGAGAAAGGCGATGGAATACACGCTGGGGCAGTGGCCCTATCTGGTCGGCTACTGCGAGCGGGGTGATCTGCACATCAGCAATATCCTGGCGGAGAACGCAATCCGCCCGTTCGCCGTGGGGCGCAAGGCCTGGTTATTCGCCGACAGCGCGCAAGGCGCCAAGGCCAGTGCAACCT
>NZ_JAGKRI010000247.1:0-373 GCF_017939255.1 Aeromonas sp. Prich7-2 | reverse complement strand
TGGCAAGCATTCAAGAGGTTGCGAGCAATGCACAGCATGCTGCAGATGCGGCCGGAAGAGCAGACACTGAGACGGCATCTGGCCAGCGTCTGGTAGCCCACACAAGCCAGTCAATCACTGCCCTTGAAGGTGAAATTAGGCAAGCCACTCAGGTTATTCATGAGCTTGAAGGTCAAAGTAACGAGATATCAAAAGTTCTCCTGATTACCCATGATTAGCAGTCACCACGGTAAGTATTCACCGGAACAGTATTGACACAGGAAAAATGAGACGATCGTCTCTTGATCCCACTTTCCTGCTTGCTTGATCCTGCTCCTTAGATACGCTCCCCCCATGAGCAAAAACACCATGCATTCCGCGGGAATGCCCACCA
>NZ_JAGKRI010000246.1:0-293 GCF_017939255.1 Aeromonas sp. Prich7-2 | reverse complement strand
GAGGAGCTGGCCGAGGTGGATGTGGACTGGCTGATCGCCGAGCGCCCCGGCAAGGTAAGAACCTTGAAACAGCATCCACGCAAGAACAAAACGGCCATCAACATCGAATACATGAAAGCCAGCATCCGGGCCAAGGTGGAGCACCCGTTTCGCATCATCAAGCGACAGTTCGGCTTCGTGAAAGCCAGATACAAGGGGTTGCTGAAAAACGATAACCAACTGGCGATGTTATTCACGCTGGCCAACCTGTTTCGGGCGGACCAAATGATACGTCAGTGGGAGAGATCTCACTA
>NZ_JAGKRI010000031.1:0-2627 GCF_017939255.1 Aeromonas sp. Prich7-2 | reverse complement strand
TGGCTAATAACATCATGTCGATCAGCCAATAACATCATGCCGATCACCATTTTTCTACCCGCAGGAACTGCGTCTTTCTTTTACTCTGCCTGATCGGCATCGGTCAAGTTGATGCCCTGTTTTCGCATCGACTCACCTGTCAAACCTACTCGTACCGCTCTGTGGATCAGCCGGTCCAGGATCGCTTCTGCGAATGTGGCCTCTCCGATCATCCCATACCATTTCTCTACCGGCAGTTGGCTCGCAACCACTGTCGAGACCCTCCCGTAACGGGTATCGATGATCTCCAGCAAATTACTGCGCTCGGCCGCATCCAGCATCTCCATGCCCCAGTCATCCAGGATCAGCAAGCCCACATTATTCACCTGCTCCAGCAGCTTCGGATAACTGCCATCCGCCTGCGCCAGTCTCATCTCTTCCAGCAGGGTTTTCAGCCGGTAGTAGCGCACCGCTACGCCTTGCCGGATAAAATAGCGGCCCAACGCACAGGCCAGGTAACTCTTCCCACAGCCTGCCGCCCCCGTCAGCAGCAGGTTTTGCTGATGAGCCAGCCACTGCCCTTCCAGTAGCTGGCGGATCTGCGCTTTGCTTATTCCCCGGCTGGCACGGTAGTCCAGCTGCTCAATTTGACCGGACAATCGAAACCGCGCTTGCTTCTCCAACCGGTTAACTTTGCGCTGCTCCCGTTGCACCAGCTCATGACTCAGCAGCAGTTGCAGCCGCTCTTCAAAGCTCATGTCCTGATACAACGCGCTCTGTGTCTGTTGCTGACTCAGCGCCTGTTTCACACCGCCCAGACGCAGGGTGCTCAGTTGTTCATCGAGATGTAATTGCATGCTCTTTTCCTTGTTGAGTGATGGATTAGTGGAAGTAGTGTTCGCCGTGGACATTGTCATGATGGATGTCTTGCAACGGATCCTGGCGTGAGGTGGCAACTGGTTGTTGTTCCAGCCCGTGTTTGAGCATGTTGCGGATGTGGTGCAGCCGGTTGGCGCCGGTCAGATAGCCACGTAGACAGGCGGCCTCCAGCCGCGCCTTGCCATACTTTTTGCTCTGTCCCAGCAGGGCCTGACAAGGTCGCACGGCTTGGGCCGGATGCGCTGCCTGGCGGATAAAACTATCCACCCAATGCGTGGTATAGGGCCCGATGGACGCGGCCCAGCTCAGTAGGCGTTCAGGTGAGCACTCCAGCAGTGCCTGGTGATGCGCTGGCATATGGGCGGGCAGACTGCTGTGCTGGCCTTTGCGATGACTGCGTGGGTGCTGAGCGACGACCTTACCCGCGTGATACAGGGTGACCGTACGCTCCGCCAGATGGGCTTCCAGCCGCTTGCCCTGCAAGGCATAAGGGACCGAGTAATAGTGCTTCTCCAGGTCGACGTGGTAATCCTTGCCGACCAGCACCGACACCACTTTGGTGTACTGGTAGGGGTACGCTGGCAAGGGCTTGAGTGCTGGCGCATCGAGCTCGGCAAACATGGATGCGCGGCAACCGGGCAGCTTCTGGAAGGGTTTCTCATTGAGCCGGGTCAGTAACCCGGATATCCGTTGGTTAAGCTGAGCCAGGCTATGGAAGGTCTCATGGCGCAGTACCGCCAGGATCCAGCGGGTGACGATCTGTACCCCCACCTCGGCCTTGGATTTATCTTTCGGCTTGCGCGGCCTGGCGGGCATGATCGCTGTGCCGAAGTGAGCGGCCAGCATCTGGTAGGTGGGATTGAGATCCGGGTCAGTATTGCGTGCCACGCTGACCGCACTCTTCAAGCAATCAGGCACCACCAGTTGCGGGACGCCGCCGAAAAACTCAAAGGCCCGCTTGTGGCTCATCACCCAATCCTCAAGCTGTTGGGAGCGGGTGGCTTCAGCAAAGGTGTAGTTGGAGGCCCCGAGCACCGCGACGAAGACCTGGGCCCGATAGAGGATCTCACCGGTATGAGGATCCACGATGGGCATGGTCTGGCCACAGTAATCGACAAAGAGTTTTTCGCCCGCGATATGGGTCTGGCGCATCGACGGTTGCAGCACCGATGCCCACTCCTTATAGAGCCGACAGAAATGGTTGTAGCTGTAGTGGGCACCGTTATTGCGCTCGGCATACTCCTGCCACAGTAGCTCCAGCGTTACCCCTTTTTGACCGGGCTGTTTGAGCTCCTGATGGAGCACGGCCCAGTCAGGGAGCGGTTTGTGGCGGGTTTTGGACACCGCGCGGGTGCTGAGGAAGGCACGCTCCAGGGTGACATCATCCCAGCGCTCACAGAGCGGCCAGGTAGTGATATCCAACTGAGCAGCGCGATTGAGGTAATAGGAGACGGTGCTGGATGAGATATGCAGGCTGAGGGCGATCTGACGATGCGCCAGTTGAGCCTGATATTTGAGACGAAGGATTTCTTTGAGTTTTCTCACGGTGATAGGCCTCGCAGACATGCACTTTCCTCTTTTGGGTCCAGTTGGAAAGTGCGGGTTTAACGAAGCGGGGAGAAGAAGTCATCAATAACATTCATGCCGATCATGGTTTCCCATAGAGGAAAAAAGTGATCGGCCTGGGATGTTATTGGGCGATCGGCATGGATGTTATTGAGTGATCGGCATGAATGTTATTGAGCGATCGCCATGCGTGGGAATACGCA
>NZ_JAGKRI010000245.1:0-293 GCF_017939255.1 Aeromonas sp. Prich7-2 | reverse complement strand
TTCGATAAGGGCTTCTACTCACTGGGGTTACTCCATGCCTGGCAACGCCAGGGCGTAGCGCGTCACTGGCTTATTCCGCTGAAAAAGGGGGCTCAATACGAGGTCATCCGCAAGCTGGGGCGGCAGGATGTGCTGGTACGCCTCAGAGCCAGTCCGCAGGCCAAGAAGAAGTGGAGCGAGTTGCCGGAGCAGTTCGAAGCCCGGCTGCTGACCCGGACGGTAAACGGCAAGGAGCGGCAGGTGCTGACCTCGCTCACCGACCCGCTGCGCTTCCCGGCCAGCGAGTTGATGGA
>NZ_JAGKRI010000244.1:0-420 GCF_017939255.1 Aeromonas sp. Prich7-2 | reverse complement strand
GCACTGACATTGATGCCTTGCAGAGCCAGTTCTTGCGCGACCCGCAGCGGGCCATGAGTTGGTCTGGTGAGGGAGTAATCGAGGATGGCCTGTTCAATCTCGGGAGCGACCCGATTGGGATGAGCCCCTTTACAGCCGGGCAATTTGTCGAGCAATCCCTCGGCGCCATAGGTCTGGTAATTACGGCGAATTTCGTAGAACTGCTGACGGCTGTAGCCGATGAGCTTGCAGGCTTTGCTGACATTATTGAGCTCTTTGGCGAGCTCTAGCAGGCTGAGTTTGCGACGTGCTACTTTCTCGTTGGTGGTCATACGGTGACTCCGGATAACACGGTAGGGGTACCGTTTTGTTATCCGGTTTGAAGCCGTATGACCACTCCCTTTTGTGGGCAACTGTCAGGTGAATACCATCTCCATACAA
>NZ_JAGKRI010000030.1:0-75257 GCF_017939255.1 Aeromonas sp. Prich7-2 | reverse complement strand
TATAACCTGGCCAGAAGGAGGCAATATCAATATGATGCACGGCGACAGCAGGGTGATGGTGGTGGTGTGTTTGGAGACAGCCAGTTTACCAGCACCCTGTCTGTCAACTTCCACTTCCCCAAGATCCCGCGAAGAACCTAAAAAAACCGCCCCGGTGAAGTGAACCCCATTTATTGGACACGTTAGCTGGCGGATGACATGGCCTGAGTTCGGTACTGTACCGGGCTCAGGCCGTTTAGTTTTACTTTGAGCCGTTCATGGTTGTAGTAGTGGATGTATTCATCCACTGCTCGCTTCAACTGCTCCGTGTCCTCGTATTTCTCGTTGAACCAGCATTCGCTCTTTAGCAGCCCGAAGAAGTTTTCTACCACCGCATTGTCCAAGCAGTTCCCTTTGCGTGACATGCTTTGCTTCACCTCCCTTGACGATAACCGCGTCTGATAGCTGGCCATCTGATATTGCCAGCCTTGATCCGAGTGCAGCACCGGCGTGTCTCCTGGCCCCAATGTTGCCAGGGCGTCATCCAGCATCTTGTCCACCAATGGCATTCCCTGGTGCGTGGCCATCTGCCAGGCGATGATCTCGCTGTTATACAGGTCCAGCACCGGGGACAGGTATAGCTTCTGCCCTTTGAGATTGAACTCCGTCACATCGGTGACCCATTTCTGGTTCGGGGCATCGGCGTGAAAATCACGCTGCAAGAGGTTCGGGGCAATATGGCCGTATGTCCCCTTGTACGAGCGGTATTTCTTGCGGCGCAGGTTAGAGGCAAGCTCCTGTTTTCGCATGAGTTTACGCACGGTTTTATGGTTGAGATGACATCCCTCATTTCGCAGCGCCAGGGTGATCCGTCGATAACCATAACGCCCTTTATGGTGATGAAACAGTGCCTTGACCCGCTCTGCTTCATGCTCGTAGGCCTTTGTGCTGGCATCTGAGCTCATCTGCCAATAGAAGGTACTGCGTGGCAACCCGGCGATATGCAGCAGCGTGGCCAGCTTATGGTGTTGCCTTAGCCCGGAAATGACTTTTGCTTTTTCTGCTGTTTTTCCCGCGCCAAGGCATGCAGTTTTTTTAGATAGGCGTTCTCCGCTCGCAGGTATTCAAGCTCTTCCTCGGCACTGTGGAAGGTGGGATAGGGGGCGGTGAGCGGTTTGCCGGGGGGCGTCTTCTCTGAAGTCATGGTGCGTTCTGTGCGTTTATCACGGAGGGCCATGATACCGCCTTCACGATAAAGACGCTCCCACCGGCTGACGGTGCAGGCGGCGGCGATCTTGAATGTCGCAGCAGCCTTGCGAGAAGAGGCACAATTCTGCTTCATCCAAAGCAGAACTTCCTCTTTGAACTCAGCAGAATAAGCTTTGGTCGTGATGGTCAAGCCAGCTTCACCACTGACTTTCCAATGCTCGGTCCAGCGGCGAACGGCGCCATGATCGATACCAAACAGGGCGGCCGTCTTTTTGGCACCGTCATGACCACTGAGATAGTGAAGAACGACCTGACGTTTGAAGTCGGTCGAGTATTTTTGCTTTCCCATAGAAACGAAGAACCCCTACTCGTTGGGTGTCCAACTTTCGGGGTTCACTTCACCGGGGGGCGGCTTTCTCACAGGGATGAACGCTGTCATCAGGCAATCAGCTTGTAGATGATACCGGACATGGCGATGAGGCCGATGAGGGTGACGAAGCCGTTGCTGAGGTTGCCGGCATATTTGCGCATGGCCGGCACCTTGGCGATGGCGTACATCGGCATCAGGAAGAGCAGCATGGCGATGATGGGGCCGCCCAGATCTTCAATCATGCCGAGGATGCTCGGGTTGATGGTGGCCACGGCCCAGGTGGTCAGGATCATGAAGACCGCGGTCACCTTGTTCAGCTGCTTGACGTCGACGTTCTTGCCCTTCTCGCGCAGGGACTTGGCCATCAGGCCGTTCATGCCCTCTTGCGCACCCAGGTAGTGACCCAGGAAGGACTTGCTGATGGCAACCATGGCGATGAGCGGTGCCACGGTGGCGATCACCGGGTTGTCGAAGTGGTTGGCCAGGTAGGAGAGGATGGAGATGTTCTGCTCCTTGGCCGCCGCCAGGTCAGCCGGGGAGAGGCTCAGCACGCAGCTGAACACGAAGAACATCACCGTCATCACCATCATGACGTGGGCGCCCAGCAGGATGTTGCTGCACTTCTTCTCGGCGTTGGCGCCGTAGCGGCCTTTGTTGTCCACCGCGAAGGAGGAGATGATCGGGGAGTGGTTGAAGGAGAACACCATCACCGGGATGGCCAGCCACAGGGTCTTGATGAAGTCACCATTGAAGGCCTCACCCAGCGCCGGGGCTTCGGTGATGATGGCACCGTTCCAGTGCGGGATCAGGTAGACCGCCAGGCCCATCAGGGTGACCACGAACGGGAAGACCAGCACGCTCATCGCCTTGACGATGACCTGGCCGCCCAGGCGAACGATCGCCATCAGACCCAGGATCAGCACCAGGGAGAGGATGGCACGGGGAGGTGCCGTCATGCCCAGCTGGTGCACCATCAGGCTCTCGACGGTGTTGGTGATGGCCACGGAGTACATCAGCAGGATGGGGTAGATGGCGAAGAAGTAGAGCAGGGTGATGAACTTGCCTGCGGTCTTGCCGAAGTGCTCTTCCACCACCTCGGTGATGTCGCCGTCACGGGTGGAGCCGGACAGCACGAAGCGGGTCAGGCCACGGTGGGCGAAGAAGGTCAGCGGCAGGGCCAGGATCAGCATGGCGACCAGCGGCCACAGGCCACCGACACCGGCATTGATCGGCAGGAAGAGGACACCGGCGCCGATGGCGGTACCGTACAGACCCAGCATCCAGACCACGTCGGCCTTGTTGATGCCACGGGAGGAGGCTTTGCTCAAGCTGCCTTCAACTGCAATGTTCATGTCAGACATAGGGGTGTTCCTGTCATCAAGGAAAGTGGGATCTTAACTTGTCAGTGGGCCTGGGCCCGGTTCCTTTCCCTGGAACTCCAGCTATTCGTCCTGTTTGTTCCTCCGCCCCGGCCATCCGGCCGCCACTCCCTGTGGCAACCTGATTGCAACAAACACGGGCGGGGAGTCGTAATACAGAGGGGATCGTGCTCGCTCGTTAACAACGGGATAACGCTCACCTCATCCGATGAGATGACTCTAGTTAAAAGGCCCTATTAATCACAGCGTTTTTTTGAATTAATCAACCAAAGTTTGATTGGAATCGCCTTTCCGTCGCTTCAGATCACACTTGAATCGCCATATTGCGATTTTTTTTTAACATATAAACTTTTTGATGTGATCCACCTCACCCTTGAAACGCGCAACAATTTTGTCACAATCCCCTCATTGCCCCCCGATTGTCTCCCGTCGCCCCATGGCGTACCCTTTGTGTCCGCCCTTTTTCTGCGTACCGACCATGACCCTCTCCCGCACCGATCTCGCCGAGCTGGCCGTGTTTGCCGCCGTCGCCCGTCACCGCAGTTTCAGCAAGGCCGCCCTCGAGCTCGGGGTCTCCGCCTCGGCCCTGAGTCATGCCCTCAAAGGGCTGGAGAGTCGCCTGGCCGTCAGGCTGCTCAATCGCAGCACCCGGGCCGTGGTGCCGACCGAGGCGGGCGAACGGCTGCTGGCCCAGGTACTGCCGACCCTGGGGCAACTGGAGACGGCACTGGCGGAGCTGACGCGCCACGCGGGCGAACCCGTGGGCAGGCTCAGGCTCTGTGCCCCCCGAGCCGCCATCCAGGAAGTGCTGGCCCCGGTGCTCATCGACTATCTGGTGCGCTACCCGCGCATGCAGGTGGAGGTGGAGGAGCTGGAGCTGATGCCCCGCCTCATCGAGGATGGCTACGACGCCGCCCTCTTCTACGGCGACCTGCTGCCCCAGGAGATGATCTCGGTTCCCCTGGGCCCGCAGCAGCGCTATCTGGTGGTGGGCTCCCCCGACTATCTGGCACGGCGTGGCACCCCTCGCCACCCCTCGGATCTGCGCCAGCACGACTGCATCGGCTACCGGCTCACGCCCCATCACCACTATCGCTGGGCCTTTGCCGCCGAGGGGGAGCTGCTGGAGATCGAAGTGACGGGCCCGCTCACCACCAGCACGCCTGCGCTCTACCTGGGGGCGGCCGAGGCGGGGCTCGGGCTCGCCTACTGCCACGAAGGGGAGGTGTTCGACGCCCTGGCATCGGGGCGGCTGGTGAGCGTGCTGGATGACTGGAGCCCCAGCTTTGCCGGGTTCAACCTCTTCTATCCGGGCCGGCACCAGCTGGGGCAAGGGCTGCGAGCCCTGATCGACATGTTGAAGGAGTATCACAGGATCCGCTGATTGATGAGATACATTCAGCAATCCATCAAATGAAAGCCTAATTATCAATTAATCCATAAGAAACTAGACTGTCTGCTCGATTCCGGCCCTTTTCCCGAGTACAGATATGTCCGCCTACTTCCGCCTGCGTCAACGGGCCATGGCCCGCCGTTTCTGGGGCTATGCCCTCCCCTCCGTCATGGCCATGCTGGTCTCCGGCGCCTACTACCTGGTGGACGGCATCTTCGTCGGCCACTACGTGGGGGCCGCCGGCCTTGCCGGCATCAACCTGGTCTATCCGGTCATCATGGTGCTCATCGGCCTCGCCGCCATGATCGCCATGGGGGCCGCCACCGCCATCTCCTTCCAGCAGGGCGCCAGGAACCTCGCTCTGGCCCGCCAGGCTCTGGTCAGCGCCCTCTGGCTGCTGCTGATCCTGGGCACGGTAGCGCCGCTGCTGCTGCACCACTGGCACACCGATATCCTGCAGGCCCTGGGAATGGCCCCCGGCACCGACACCTGGCAGCAGGCCAGCGACTACCTCACCTGGATTGGCGGTGGCACCCTGCTGCTCGCCAGCAACCTGGCGGTGCCCTACCTGCTTCGCAACGACGGCCGCCCTCGCCTCGCCATGGTACTGGTGAGCGGCGGCGCCCTCCTCAACATCCTGCTCAACTACATCATGGTGGGCCGGCTCGGGCTCGGCCTCACCGGCACGGCCCAGGCCACCCTCCTCTCGGAGGCCGTGGTCAGCCTGCTCGGCCTGGGGTACTTCTTCACCCGCCACGCCCGGTTGCGGCTGACCTGGCGCCAGCTGGTGCCCCGCTTCCCGGCCATGCCCGGCCTGCTCTTCACCGGGCTGCCGAGCCTCATCGCCCAGTTCAACCTGGGGCTGCTGTTGCTGCTGCACAACAGCCAGCTGATGGTGCACGGCACGGTCAAGGATCTGGCGGGCTTCACCGTGGCGGGGTACACGGAGGCGGTCTTCATCGTCATCCTGCAGGGACTGGCGTTTGGCATCCAGCCCCTGGTGAGCCAGGCAGCCGGGGCCGGGCGCCATCGCGACCTACAGTTCCTGATGGCGATGGGGCTCAAGATCACCCTGGTCTATGGCCTGGGGGTCTGGCTGATTGTCCAGCTGCTGCCGCAGCCGGTCGCCATGCTCTACACCGGTGATCAGGACGCTGAGCTGCTCGCCGCCGCCATCAGCAGCCTGACCCTCAACCTCGCTGCCCTGCCCCTGGAGGGGATCGTCATGTTCGGCATCGTGCTGTTGCAGGCCATGGCCCGCACCCGCCAGGCCCTCGCCATCTCCGTGGCCAAGACGGTGCTGCTGCTGCCCCTCATCTTCCTGCTGCCCCTCTGGTGGGGGCGCGACGGGGTCTTGATGGCACAGCCCGCCACCGTGCTGCTGCTGACGCCCCCCCTGTGCTGGCTGCTGTGGCGGGAGTGGCGGGCCCTGAGCCCTGCCGGAGGGCGTGCTTCCGTCCGTATGCAACGGGCGCTGACCGCCACCTGAGGCCCGCCCCGGCGTCCCCCCACAAACGTCGCCCATAAAAAAAGTCCCCGCATGCGGGGACTTTTTATTGGAAGCGGCAGATCAGCAGTAGCCGTAACCCAGCAGACGCTGGTAGCGCTGCTCCAGCAGTTGCTCGCTGTCGAGGGGGCGCAGGGCATCCAGATCCTGCTGGATGCGCGCTTTCAGGTGCTTGGCCATCTTCTCCACGTCGCGGTGGGCACCGCCGAGGGGCTCCTCGACGATGTTGTCGATGAGCTTCAGCTCCTTCAGGCGCTGGGCGGTGATGCCCATGGCATCCGCCGCCACCGAGGCCTTCTCGGCGCTCTTCCAGAGGATGGAGGCGCACCCTTCCGGGGAGATGACGGAGTAGGTGGAGTACTGCAGCATGTTGACCCGATCGCCCACGCCGATGGCGAGAGCGCCGCCGGAGCCGCCTTCACCGATCACGGTGCAGACCACCGGCACGGTCAGGCCGGCCATGACTTTCAGGTTGCGGGCGATGGCTTCGGACTGGCCACGCTCCTCGGCACCCACGCCGGGGTAGGCACCCGGGGTGTCGATGAAGGTGATGATCGGCATCTTGAAGCGCTCGGCCATCTCCATCAGGCGCAGGGCCTTGCGGTACCCTTCCGGGCGCGGCATACCGAAGTTGCGCTTGATCTTCTCCTTGGTCTCGCGCCCCTTCTGGTGACCGATGATCATCACGGGCTCGCCGTCGAGACGGGCGATGCCGCCGACGATGGCCTTGTCATCGGCATAGGCGCGATCCCCGGCCAGCTCGTCGAAATCGGTGAAGATCTGCTCGATGTAGTCGAGGGTGTAGGGGCGCTGGGGATGACGCGCCATCTGGGATACCTGCCAGGCACCCAGATCGCCGAAGATCTTCTTGGTCAGCTCTTCGTTTTTCTTCTCCAGCCGGCGAATGTCTTCGCTGAGATCCACGGCACTGTTGTGCTCGCTCACATGGCGCAGTTCATCGATCTGTGCCTGCAACTCGGCGATCGGCTGTTCAAAATCCAGAAAAAGACTCATAGGGACAATAGATCCTCTAATCAAAAACCAATTCAACCCGCTCTCGTCCAAGCAGGACTCGCAAGTCATCTATCAGTTGATCGGTGGGCGTCACCCGCCACTCGGTACCGAGCGTCAATCGCACCCGGGAACCGGGGCGACGATAGTTTACCTGAACCGGACAGACTCCGGCACGGGCGGGCTCCAAAATCTCGCACAAACGCGGGAAAAAGCGCTCGTCAATGCGTTGTTCATCGAGGGAGATGCGGATTGCCCTGGCAAAACGCTCCCTCGCATCGTTGATATCCAGCAACTCGCGGGCCGACATTTTAAGGCCACCGGAGAAGTCATCAAAGCTGACCTGTCCAGAAACCACTAAAATACGGTCTTTTTGCATCAATTCTTCGTATTTTTCCAGCGCTTCACTGAAAAGGGTCACATCCAGACGGCCGGATCTGTCGTCCAGGGTGAAGATCCCCATCTTGTTGCCGCGCTTGGTCACCATGCTGCGCGCCGCGATCACCAACCCCGCCGCCGTGGTCACCGTATCCCGGGAGGTGGGATGCAGATCGCACAGTCGGCCCGAGGTGTAGCGCCGCAGCTCGCTGCTGTACTGGTTGATGGGGTGACCGGTGAGGTAGAGCCCGAGGGTCTCGCGTTCCCCTTCCAGCCACACCTTGTCAGGCCAGTGCGGCACGTTGGCGAACGCCTTCTTGACGTCGTCGATCTCTTCGGTGAGCACACCGAACATGTCGACCTGCCCCACCGCCTGGGCCTTGGCGTGCTGCTCGGCGGCGCGCATCGCCTCCTCCAGGGTCGCCATCAGGGCGGCGCGGTGGGGGCCGAGCCTGTCCATGGCGCCGGAGAGGATGAGCTTCTCCATCACCCGCTTGTTGAGCTTCTTGATGTCGACCCGGTTGCAGAAATCGAACAGATCGCGGAACGGACCGTCCCGATCCCGCGCCTCCAGGATCGCCTCGATGGGCCCTTCCCCTACCCCCTTCACCGCGCCGATGCCGTAGACGATGTGGCCGTCCTCGTTGACGCTGAAGCGGTAGCGACCGGTGTTGACGTCCGGCGGGATCACGGTCAGCCCCATGCGCTGACACTCGTCCACCAGGGTCACTATCTTGTCGGTGTTGTCCATGTCCGCGGTCATCACCGCCGCCATGAACTCCGCCGGGAAGTGGGTCTTGAGCCAGAGGGTCTGGTAGGAGACCAGCGCATAGGCAGCGGAGTGGGACTTGTTGAAGCCGTAGCCCGCAAACTTCTCCACCAGATCGAAGATCTTCATCGCCAGTTCGCCGTCGACGCCGTTCTTGACCGCCCCCTCCTCGAAGCCCGCCCGCTGCTTGGCCATCTCTTCGGGTTTTTTCTTGCCCATGGCCCGGCGCAGCATGTCCGCGCCACCCAGGGTATACCCCGCCAGGGTCTGGGCGATCTGCATCACCTGCTCCTGGTAGAGGATGATGCCGTAGGTGGGCTCGAGTATGGGTTTGAGGCTTTCGTGCTGCCACTTCTCGTCCGGGTAGGAGATGGCCTCCTTGCCGTGTTTGCGCTCGATGAAGTTGTCCACCATGCCCGACTGGAGCGGGCCCGGGCGGAACAGGGCCACCAGCGCGATCATGTCTTCGAAGCAGTCGGGCTGCAGCCGCTTGATGAGGTCCTTCATGCCGCGGGATTCGAGCTGGAACACCGCCGTGGTCTCGAAGCGCTGCAAGAGGGCGAACGACTTCTTGTCGTCGATGGGGATGGCGGCGATGTCGACCGGCGGCTTGCCCTCTTTGGCAAGACGGGGGTTTATCATGCCAAGGGCCCAGTCGATGATGGTGAGGGTGCGCAGCCCCAGGAAGTCGAACTTCACCAGGCCCGCGTACTCCACGTCGTTCTTGTCGAACTGGGTGACCGGATGATGCCCCTCGTCGTCGCAATAGAGCGGCGCGAAGTCGGTGATCTTGGTAGGCGCGATCACCACGCCACCGGCGTGCTTGCCGGCGTTGCGCACCACCCCTTCCAGGCGGCGGGCCATGTCGATGAGGTCCTTGACCTCCTCGTCTTGCTCGTAGAGCTCCGGCAACTTGGGCTCGGCTTCGAACGCCTTGGCCAGGGTCATGCCCGGATCCGGCGGGATCAGCTTGGAGATGCGATCCACAAAACCGTAGGCGTGGCCCAGCACCCGGCCGACGTCCCGCACCACCGCCTTGGCCGCCATGCTGCCGAAGGTGATGATCTGGGATACCGCCTCCCGGCCGTACATCTCGGAGACGTGATCGATCACCTCGTCGCGCCTGTCCATGCAGAAGTCGACGTCGAAGTCGGGCATGGAGACCCGCTCGGGGTTCAGGAAACGTTCGAACAGCAGGTCAAATTCCAGCGGATCCAGGTCGGTGATCTTGAGGGCATAGGCCACCAGCGACCCCGCCCCCGAGCCCCGGCCCGGACCGACGGGGATGCCGTTGTCCTTGGACCACTGGATAAACTCCATCACGATGAGGAAGTAACCCGGGAAGCCCATCTGGTTGATCACTTTGAGCTCGATGTCGAGACGCTCGTCATACTCGGGACGACGCTCGGCCCGCACCGCCGGATCCGGGAACAGGAAGGCCAGCCGCTCCTCCAGCCCTTCCTTCGACTTCATGACCAGGAAGTCTTCGGTGGTCATGTCGCCGGTGGGGAAGTTGGGCAGGAAATACTCGCCAAGGCGCACCGTCACGTTGCAGCGCTTGGCGATCTCCACCGTGTTTTCCAGGGCTTCCGGGATGTCGGCAAACAGCTCCGCCATCTCCTCCTGACTGCGCAGGTACTGCTGGGGGCTGTAGCGGCGCGGTCGGCGCTTGTCCATCAGGGTGTAGCCGTCGTGGATGGCGACCCGGATCTCGTGGGCATCGAAGTCATCGGCGGTGAGGAACACCACCTCGTTGGTGGCCACTACCGGCAGTTCGAACTCGGTGGCAATGGCCACCGCCATGTGGAGGTAGACCTCCTCGTCCGGGCGGCCGGTACGCAGCAGCTCCAGGTAGTAGGCATCCGGAAAGTGGGTCTGGTAGAAGGCGAGGCAATGCTCCACCATCTGGCGGTTGCCCTTGAGCAGGAACTTGCCCACATCCCCCTCGCGCCCGCCGGAGAGGACGATCACCCCCTTGGCATGTTCGCCAAGCCAGGCCTTGTCGATGACGGGGCGCCCCTGCACATGACCGCGCTGATAGCCGCGGGAGATGAGCAGGGTGATGTTCTGGTAGCCGTCGTTGTCCATGGCGAGCAGGGTGAGGCGAAACTGCTCGTCCCCAAGCTCGTCGCTCTGCACCCAGAAATCCGCCCCGACCAGGGGCTTGATCCCCTTGCCGTGGGCAGAGCCGTAGAAGCGCACCAGGCCGCACATGTTCATCTGGTCCGTCAGGGCCAGGGCCGGCATGTTGTTGGCGGCGGCAGCGGAGACGATGGGACCGATCTTCTGCAGGCCGTCGACCATGGAGAAGTCGGAGTGCACCCTCAGGTGGATGAAACGGGGATCAGCCATGGTCACGCCCTCTCATTGCGCAAGCAGAAATCGTTCAGACAGATCGGCATCGGTTATTCGATCCCCAGGGCGCGGCGCACCGGCTTGAAGCTCTGCCGGTATTCGGGCAGCGGGCCCCGTTCGGCCAGAATGGCGAGGTGCTCCGCCGTCGGGTAGCCCTTGTGGCGGGCGAAACCGTACTCGGGATGGCGGCTGTCCAGCTCGGTCATCTCGGCGTCCCGGGTCACCTTGGCGAGGATGGAGGCAGCGCTGATGGCGGCCACCAGGCTGTCCCCCTTGACCACGGCGCGGGCCTCCATCGGCAATCTGGGGCAGCGGTTGCCGTCGATGAAGACCAGCTCGGGCGTCACCTTGAGCCCCGCCACGGCGCGCTGCATCGCCAGCATGGTGGCGTGCAGGATGTTGAGCTCGTCGATTTCCGCCGGGCTGGCGCGGCCGATGGCATAGGCCAGCGCCTTCTCCCGGATCTCATCGAACAGGGCGAGCCGCTTCTTCTCGGAGAGCTTCTTGGAATCGGCGAGGCCAAGGATGGGATTGGCAGGATCCAGGATCACCGCGGCGGTGACCACGTCACCCACCAGGGGGCCGCGACCCACCTCGTCCACCCCGGCAATCAGCTTGTCTTCGGGAATATCGATCGTCATCTCATAGCCTTGAATCAAAACCGGCCCCGCAGGGCCAGTATCAGCACAACATCACGCCTGACACACAGGCAGAGCCCACTAGCGTTCCAGCAGCGCGGCAACCGCTTCCGCTGCCTGCACATCCGCATTGCAGCGGATCTTCTCGTGCAACCGGGTGAAGGTGGCGATGAGCTCGCTGTTGTCATGGTCCAGCAGCTTGCTCACCTCTTCCACCAGGTTGGCCGGGGTGCACTCGTGCTGGATGAGCTCGGGCACCAGCATCTTGTCCGCCAGCAGGTTCGGCAGGGAGACATAATCCGTCTTCACCAGCCACTGGGCCAGCAAGTAGCTGAAGGGTTTGAGTTTGTAACCCACCACCATGGGCTTTTTCACCAGCATGGCCTCGAGGGCCGCGGTGCCGGAGGCGAGCATCACCACGTCCGCGGCAATCATGGCCTCGCGGCCCTGGCCGTCCAGCAGCACCATGTCGAGCTCCGGGGCCACCTCGGCCTTGATGGCGAGGAACTGCTCGCGCCGTTTCTGGTTGACCAGAGGCACGATGAAACCGAGATCCGGGTTGTGCACCGTCAGGTGCTTGCACGCCTCGAGGAAGACCGGCGCCATGAAGCCCACTTCCGCCGTGCGGCTCCCCGGCAGCACCGCCAGCCAGCGACGGGCGGGATCGATGCCGAGGGCCTCGCGCACCGCCCCTTGATCCGGCACCAGCGGAATGTCGTCCGCCATGGTGTGGCCGACGAAGCGACAGGGGGCACCGAAACGGTCGTAGAAGGCTTTCTCGAACGGCAGGAAGGCGAGCACCATGTCGGTGGCCGCCTTGATCTTGTGAATGCGGCCCTGACGCCAGGCCCAGACGGAGGGGCTGACATAGTGGACCGTCTTGATACCGGCGCGGCGCAGTTTCAGCTCCACCCCGATATTGAAATCCGGTGCATCCACACCGACGAAAATGTCGGGGGGATTGGCGATGAAGTGGCGCAGCAGTTCGCGGCGCACCTGGAGGATGCGGGGCAGACGGCCCAGCACCTCGGTGATGCCCATGACGGAGAGCTCCTCCATCTCGAACAGCGCCTTCACGCCGAGAGCCTGCATCCGCGGCCCGGCGATCCCTTCGAACTGCGCATCCGGGTAGCGGGCTTGCAGTTCGCGCACCAGCCCTGCGGCCAGGATGTCGCCGGAGGTCTCTCCGGCGACGATGCCGATGCGAATGGGATCAGGCACGGATGATCCCGCGCTCGTTGTCCTTGAGGAAATCCACATAGAGCTGGATGGCAGGTTCGCTCTGGGCCATCTCGCTCAGCACGGGCATCACCTCTTCAATGGTCTTGCCGGAGCGGAAGATCTCCTTGTAGGCGCGCTTGACGGCAGAGATCGCCTCGGCGCTGAAGCCACGACGACGCAGGCCTTCGGAGTTGACCCCGAACGGCTTGGCGTAGTTGCCGGCAGCCATCACGTAGGGCGGCACGTCCTTGTTCAGGGCAGCGCAGCCGCCGACGAAGGCGTGGGAGCCGACGCGGCCGAACTGGTGAATGGCAGACAGACCGCCGAAGATCACGAAGTCACCGATGTGCACATGGCCCGCCAGGGTGGCGTTGTTGGCGAAGATGCAGTTGTCACCGATGATGCAGTCGTGGGCAACGTGAACGTTGACCATGAACAGGTTGCCGCTACCCACCTTGGTCAGGCTCTGGTCCTGGGTGGTGCCGCGGTGCACGGTGCAGTTCTCGCGAAACACGTTGTTGTCGCCGATCTCGAGGAAGGTGCGCTCGCCGGCGTACTTCTTGTCCTGGCAATCCTCACCGATGGAGGTGTGCTGGAAGATCTTGTTGCCGCGACCGATCTTGGTCGGGCCCTTGATCACCACGTGGGAGCTCACCCAGGTGTTGTCACCGATTTCCACCTCGGCACCGATGACGGTGAAGGGGCCGATTTCAACCCCTTTGCCGATGACGGCAGACTCATGGACGATGGCGGTGTCGTGGATGATGGCAGTCTGATCGATCACGGTTATACCTCGCGCTTGGCGCACATCAGTTCGGCAGTACAGACCACTTCACCGTCGACGGTGGCGACACCGGTGAACTTGGCGATGCCGCGACGCTCCTTCAGGAACTCCACATCCAGCACCAGCTGATCGCCGGGGCCCACCGGGCGCTTGAAGCGGGCATTGTCGATGGAGGCAAAGTAATAGAGCTCGTTGGGGGACGGCTTGCCCACCATGGTGAAGGCCAGGATACCGGTGGCCTGGGCCATGGCTTCCAGGATCAGCACGCCGGGGAAGACCGGCTTGGCCGGGAAGTGGCCCTGGAAGATCGGCTCGTTGAACGAGACGTTCTTGATGGCGCGCAGGGTCTTGCGCTCATCGCTGATCTCGTAGTTTTCCACCTTGTCCACCATCAGGAACGGATAACGGTGGGGCAGCAGATCCATGATTTCCTGGATGCCCAGGCTCTTCTTTTCAGTAGTCAAAACAGTACCCTATACCAATCGTGATTATTCTTGATCCAGCTTTTTCTCAAGCTTGCTCAACCGCTTGTGCATCTCTTCGATACGCATCACCCGGGCGGCGGTCTTGCGCCACTCTTTATTGGTTTGCAGGGGGATGCCGGAAGAGTAGATACCGGGCTCGGTGATGGGACGCATCACCATGGCCATGCCGGTGACGGTGGCCTGGTCGCAGATCTCCATGTGCCCGTTAAAGACGGAGGCACCACCAATGATACAGTATTTGCCGACCTTGAGACTACCGGCCATCACGGTGGAGCCCGCCACGGCAGTGCCGTAGCCGATCTCGACGTTGTGGGCGATCTGGCACTGGTTGTCGATGATGACGTTGTCAGCGATGCGGGTATCTTCCAGCGCACCGCGGTCGATGGTGGTGCAGGCACCGATCTCGACCCGGTTGCCGATGGTCACGCCGCCGAGCTGGGGGATCTTGATCCACTCGCCGCGCTCGTTGGCATAACCGAAACCGTCTGCCCCGATCACGGTGCCGGCCTGTACCAGACAGTCCGTGCCCAGGGTCACGTTGTGATAGAGGGTGACGTTGGCCCACAACCGGGAGCGCGCTCCCAGTCGGGTATCCTTGCCAACGAAACAGCCCGGGCCGATGCGCACATCGTCACCCAGCACGACGCCGGATTCGATCACCGCATTGGCACCGATGGCCACTCTCTCGCCCAGTTGCACGTCCGCCGCGATGACGGCGCTCGGATGGATATCCATGGCCGGCTGCGGGGTGGTGTCCAGCAGTTGGGCAACCCGGGCAAAGCCCACATAGGGGTCTTTGAGCACCAGGGCGTTGGTGGGGCAAAACGGCAGGTCTGCCTCGGTGATGAGCACGGCAGTGGCCTTGCTCTGCTCCAGAAAATGCCGGTACTTCTTGTTGGACAGGAAGGCTATCTCCCCCTCCCCGGCTTTTTCCAGTGTCGCGACCTTGCGAATTTCCCGGGTCCCATCCCCATGGACCTCGGCCCCCAGTTGCTGGGCCAGCTGTGCGAGAGTGAATGCCATCAATTAGTTGCTCTTGCTAACCTGAGAAATAACCTGGCCGGAGATGTCCAGCTTGCTGGCTGCATACGGGGCGGCGTTGCGCTCCAGCACCAGATCGTAGCCATTGCTCTTGGCGATGGCGTCGATGGCAGCCTGCACCTTGGTCAGGATCTTGTTGCGCTCTTCGGACTGACGGCGACCGTTGTCCTGTTCAAACGCCTGACGCTTCTGGTTGAATTCCATTTGCAGCTTGGCCAGCTTCTCCTGGCTCTGCTTCTTCTGTTCGGCGCTCATGAAGGCTTCGTCCTTCTTGAACTTCTCGACCAGTGCCTGACCGTCGGACTCCAGCTTCTGCAGTTCACGCATGCGCGGCTCGAACTCGCCCTTCAGCTTCTTGGCAACGGCTTCACGCTGGGGCAGCTTTTGGAAGACTTCGCCCATGTCGACCACGGCAATCTTGGTCTCAGCGAAGGCAGAACCCATGCCGGCAGCCATCAGTGCAAAGCTCAAACCAGCTACTTTCAACGCTTTATTCACACTTACTCCTTGGTCCCTCGGTCGAGGGCTACCTGATTTACCTGATTGTGCAAGCGATCCACGAGATCGTCTTGTTACCTGGTGAGGCACGCAAACGCGCGACCCATCATGCTTCCCCCCGCCATGGCGGGGGGGCGTCCGCTCCCCTTAGAAGGTACGGCCGATGTTGAAGGAGAAGACTTGGGTGTCGTCCCCTTCGTATTTCTTGATTGGTCTTGCCAGCACGAACACCAGCGGGCCCATGGGAGAGAGCCACTGCAGCGACAGGCCGGTCGACATCCGGATGTTGCTCGGGTCGGAGTAGTCCATCAGATAGTTGCAACCACTGAAGCAACGGTTCTGATACTGGCTGTAGTCGAAGTGGGTATCCCACACGGAACCGGCGTCGATGAAGAAACTGGTCCGCAGCTGGGGCTGATAGGTCTCGGAGGCAAAGGGCGTCGGCACGATCATTTCCAGCGAGGCCACCGCCAGGGCGTTGCCCCCGGCCGAGCTGTCAGTGCCCTGGATGACGTCGTTACCACTCAGGTTGTAGTAGTAGAGCGCCTTCGGACCGACTGTGTTGCTCTTGAAACCGCGCAGGGTATCGAAACCACCGGCGTAGTAGTTCTCGAAGAACGGCAGGACGTGCTCGTAATCGCCATTGGTGCCGTAGCCATCGCCGTAGGAGGCACGGGCCTTGGCCAGCATGACCCATTTGTGATCGGCATCAAACGGGAAGTAGTGGGCATCTTCTGCGTTGAGCTTGAAGTACTGCAGATCCATGCCGGGCACCGTCACCTTGGCGTTCACCCGCTGGCGGTCACCGGAGGTCGGGAACTGACCCTTGTTGAGGGTGGAGCGGGTCCAGCCGGCGGTGACGTCCACGGTGTTGAACACCATGCGGTTGTCGCCATCCAGATTGCCGTTGTAGACCTTCCAGAACTCGTCCACCTGTACATAGGGGTTGGGCTGGGACAGTTTGTTGTTTTCGTAGCCCAGGCTGAAGTCGAGACGGTTGTTCTCGTTGACCGGGAAGCCGCTGGAGAGACGGAAACCGACGGTGGTGTTCTCGTAGTCCACGATGTTGGCGTCGGCCGCACTGAACTTGTTGTAGTAGAGACGGCCGCCCAGGCTCACCCCGTCCACGGTGAAGTAGGGGTCGTTATAGCTCAGGTCGACGCTCTTGGAGTAGTCGTTGGTGCTGGCGTTGATGCCGATCTTCTTGCCGGTCCCCATGAAGTTGTCCTGCTGCAGACCCGCCTGCAGGCTCAGACCCGACTCGGTGCCGTAGCCGATACCGGCGTTGATGGACCCCGCCGGCTGCTCCTTGACCTTGAAGTCCAGATCGACCTGGTCATCGCTGCCCGGCACCCGCTTGGTGTCCACTTCCGCGGTCTCGAAGAAGCCGAGGCGGTTGAGACGGGTCTTGGACTGCTCGACGTTGTCGGAGGAGAGCCAGGTGCCCTCCATCTGGCGCATCTCGCGACGCAGCACTTCGTCCTTGGTGGTGACGTTGCCGCTGAAGTTGATGTTGCGCACATAGACCCGGGGACCCGGCTCCACGTTGACGATGAGCTCCACTTCCTTGGTCTGGTCGTTGATCTGGGGGAAGGTGACCACTTTCGGATAGGCGTAGCCGTAACGGCCGAGGAACTTGGAGAGCACCTCTTCGGTATGGGTTACCTGGCTGGCGGAGTAGACGCTACCCGCCTCGATGGGGATGAGGCCCTTCATTTCGCCGCCGCGGTCGATGAGGTCGCCCTTGAGCTGGATGCCGGAAACCTTGTACTGCTCCCCTTCCTTGACGTTGAGGGTGACGTAAACGCCCTTCTTGTCCGGGGTCATGGAGACCTGGGTGGACTCCTGGGTGAAGCGGATGTAGCCGCGGTCCATGTAGTAGGAGCGCAGCACTTCGATGTCACCGGCCAGCTTCTGCTTCTGGTAGCGCTGATCGCCGGTGAAGTTCCACCAGGGCACGTCGTCCTTGAGGGAGAGCTGGGCCAGCAGCTTCTCTTCCGGGAAAACGTTGTTGCCGACGATGTTGATCTGCTGGATCTTGGCCGCTTCCCCTTCCACGAAGGTGAACTTGAGGTCAACCCGGTTGCGCGGCAGCGGGGTGACGATGGCCTTGACCTTGGCGGAGTACTTGCCCACGCCGTAGTAGAAATCTTCCAGCCCTTTCTCGAGGGAGCTGAGCACGGTGCGATCCAGCGGATCACCCACGCGTATCCCGGAGGATTCCAGGCTCTGGGTCAGTTGCTCTTCCTTGATGTCCTTGTTGCCGGAGAACTCGATGCTGGAGATGGTCGGGCGCTCCTTGACCACCACTTGCAGCACCTGACCGTCGCGATAGACCTTGACGTCCTCGAAGTTGCCGGAGGCATAGAGCTTCTTGATAGCGTTCGCCAGGGATACGGAGTCGACGGAATCACCGACCCGCACCGGCAGATTCAACAGGGCGGCACCCAGGGTCACCCGCTGCAGGCCCTCGACCTGAATGTCTTGCACCACAAAAGAGGCCGGGGCAGCCTGAGCCAGGAAGCTGGCCCCCAGCAGGCAACTCAACACCAATGCTTTTTTAACAGCCATTTTGTTCTTATGTGTCCTTGTTGATGCTCTGGCCTCAGAGGCGAGCGAAATCATTAAACAGCGCAATGCCCATCAGTAACATCAGAATGGCGGCGCCTATCCTGAACCCAACTTCCTGAATTTTTTCCGATACCGGCTTGCCGGTGACCGCCTCGATGAGGAAATAGACCAGATGGCCACCATCGAGCACCGGCAGGGGGAACAGGTTGATGATCCCCAGGTTGACGCTGATGAGCGCCAGGAATCCGAGGAAATAGACCAACCCGTAATCGGCGCTGCTGCCGGCCCCCTTGGCGATGGAGATGGGGCCGCTCAGGTTGTCCAAAGAGACGATGCCACCGATCAGCTTGCCTATCATGTCGAAGGTCAGGGTGATCAGGCTCCAGGTCTTCTGGACCCCATGCCACAGGGCTTGCAAAGGCCCATACTGTAACAGAGTTCGATACTCATCCGGTAATGGAACCAGTTGCGGTGACAAGCCCACAAAACCGACCAGCTGGCCCTTCACTTTCTTCCCGTCCGGGGTCAGGGTCAGGGTCATCTCGCTGCCCCCGCGCTCCACCGTCACCTGCAGCGGCTGCGCCGGTGACTGCTGGACACGCTCGACAAACTGGGTCCATTCGGTGATGGCATCTCCATCGACCCCCTTGATGCGATCCCCTATCTGAAGGCCGGCCTTCTCGCTGGCGCTCGATGGCACCACGGCCTCCACCACGGGCAGCACCTTGCCACCGAGGGGCACTATCCCGAGGCTCCCGATGGGGGACTCTTTGTCCGGATCGAATTTCCAACCTGCCAGCTGCAGGGTCTTGTCCACTGCATAGCTGGTGTTGGCCGCCTTGAGCTTGAGCTGGACCGAGTCATCGCCAAGGTGGCTGATGAGGGCGTAGGTGACGCTCTCCCAGTCACCGGTCTCCTCGCCGCCGACGCCGACGATCTCCATGCCTGGCAGGATGCCGGCCTCTGCCACGATGGAGGCGGGACGCACCTCGCCCACCACGGGTTTGACGCTCGGCACCCCTATCATGAACATCAGCCAGAAGGCGAACAGGGCGAACACGAAGTTCGCCATGGGGCCGGCCGCGACGATGGCCATCCGGGCCCAGACGCTCTTGTGGTTGAAGGCCTGCGCCTCCTCCCCCGGCTTGAGTTCGTCGACCCGGCCATCCAGCATCTTGACGTAACCGCCAAGGGGGATCAGGGCCAGCACGTATTCGGTGCCATCCTTGCCAAGGCGACGCCAGATGGCCTTGCCAAAGCCGATGGAGAAGCGCTCCACCTTGACGCCGCAACGACGAGCCACCCAGAAGTGGCCAAATTCATGCACCGCCACCAGCAGCCCGAGGGCCACGATGAAGGCGCCGATATTCCACAGAACCCCGCCCATCAGCCGCGTACCTCGCGGTCATGTCCAGTCCTGCGCTCGAGAGCATGGAGAGGGGCTGGCTGCCACCACAGTCCGTTCATACGGCAAGCTCCTTTATCAGTTGCTGGGCACGGGCTCGGGCCGTACCGTCCAGGGCGATGAGATCCGCCAGAGAGCCGGCAGCACTGCTGCCCAGCTCGGCCATGACGGATTCGTTGACTCTGGCAATATCCATAAATCCGATCCGCTCTGCAAGAAAAGCCGCGACGGCCTCCTCGTTGGCGGCATTGAGGGAGGTGGTCGCCCCCTGCCCCTGCTGGCACGCGCTCATGGCCAGCGCCAGACAGGGATAGCGCTCATAGTCGGGCCGGATAAAGCTGAACTCTCCGACACTGAAGAAATCCAAAGGTTCCACACCGGACTCGATCCGTTCCGGATAGGCCAGAGCGTGGGCAATGGGGGTGCACATGTCCGGGTTGCCGAGCTGGGCCAGCACGGAGCCATCCTTGTACTGCACCATGGAGTGAATGACGGACTGGGGGTGGATCACCACCTGGATCTGCTCGGGGGCCGCATTGAACAGCCAGCGCGCCTCGATGTACTCCAGCCCCTTGTTCATCATGGTGGCGGAGTCCACCGAGATCTTGGCCCCCATGGACCAGTTGGGATGGGCAATGGCTTGCGCCGGGGTGACATGGTGCAATTCACCCACATCGGCATAGCGGAAAGGTCCGCCGGAGCCGGTCAGCAGGATCTTGCTGATCCCCGCCCCGGCCAGATCGCAGAAACCGGGCTGGCGCTGCACGTCGACCGGCAGGCACTGGAAGATGGCGTTGTGTTCGCTGTCGATGGGCAGCAGCTCGGCGCCGTGCTCTCGCACCGCCTCCATGAAGAAGGCTCCGGACATCACCAGCGCCTCCTTGTTGGCCAGCAGAATGCGCTTGCCGGCGCGCACGGCAGCCATGGTGGGTGCCAGACCCGCCGCACCGACAATGGCCGCCATCACGCTGTGGGCCTCGGGGTGAGCAGCCACGTCGCACAGGGCTGCCTGACCGGACAACACCCAGGTGGTGCTGCCGTGAGCCTTGAGCCGACCCGCCAGATCGCTGGCGGCGCCTTCGTCCACCATGACAGCGAACCGGGGGGAGAATTCGAGACAGTCGCGCAGCATGGCATCCACGCTGCGGGCAGCGGTCAGCGCCAGCACCTGCCAGCGCCCGGGGTTGTGGCGCAGTACCTTGAGGGTGCTCTGACCGATGGAGCCTGACGCTCCCAGGATCACCAGGTTTTGCATCAAGACTCCTGATTGGGTAACAGACTGATGGAGCGGGACGCTCCCGGGATCATCAGTGCGCGAAACATCAAAACTCCGGACCGAGCAACAGGTAGCTGAGCAGGAAGACGGGCAGCGCCGCCGTCAGGCTGTCGATGCGATCGAGAATGCCCCCATGGCCCGGCAACAGGGTGCCGGAATCCTTGATGCCGGCTTCCCGCTTGAACATGCTCTCGGCCAGATCGCCAAGCACGGAGGCCAGCACCGCCAGCAGGGAACAGAGCAGCACGGTGCCCATCTTGGCAGGCACGAAGCCCATGAACCAGGTCACGCCGATGGCCAGCAGGCTGGCGGTAAAGAGGCCGCCCAGCATGCCTTCGATGGTTTTACCCGGGCTCACGGCCGGCGCCAGCTTGTGTTTGCCGAACGCCTTGCCGAAAAAATACGCGCCAGAATCTGCCGCCCAGACCAGCCCCATCACGAACAGCAGGATCCAGGCCCCCATCATGGGGTCGTGGTAGAAGTTGTAGCCGCGAATGGCCACCAGGGACCAGAAGAAGGGAACCAGGGTCACCAGACCGAACAGGGATTTGAGCCAGATGGATTCACGCCACAGCCTGGCGCTTTGCGGGTAGCGCAGCACCAGCAGCAGCCCCAGCAGCCACCAGCTGACGGCGGTCCAGAGCACGCCCATCACCAGCGGATGCAGTTGGGGGATCCAGAGTTGCTCCACGGGCACCCAGAAGAGGCTGGCCCCCAGCAGCAGACAGAACACCAGCGGCAACCACTGTTGCGGCTGGGCAGTGACGAAGGCACTCCACTCACGGCTGGCCAGCAGAAAGACCAGGGCGGCGAGCAGGGCAAAGAATTTCAACGGCAGAAAAAACAGCGCCCCCAACACCAGGGGAACTAACAGTAATGCGGTAATAATTCGTTGTTTTAGCAAAAGAAACCTCTCTCTTGGGAGCGGGGTTTAGCCGGTCTGTTGCGCGGCGATCAATTCCCGGATCTGTTCACCCGTACACCCGAAGCGACGCTCGCGAGCAACGAAGGAGGCAACTGCCCCACTGAACTCGGCCTCGTCAAAATCGGGCCACAGGACCGGGGTAAAATAGAGTTCGGCATAGGCGAGCTGCCACAGGACAAAGTTGCTGATGCGATGATCCCCGCCGGTGCGGATCAACAGATCCACGGGGGGCAGATCAGCCATGCAGACATGACGACCCAATGCCGCCTCATCGACCGCCTCGGCATCCAGTTCACCCGCCGCCACGGCCCGTGCCAGGGTCCGGGCCGCCTGGGCGATGTCCCACTGACCGCCATAGTTGGCGGCGATATTGAGGGTCAATCCCTGATTGTTGGCGGTCAGGGCCTCGGCCTTGGCAATCTTGGCCTGCAGCCGCTCGCTGAAGCGGGCAGTGTCGCCAATCACCCGAAGGCGAATGCCGTTGCTGTGCAACTTGCTCACCTCGCGACCCAGCACCGTCATGAACAACTCCATCAGGGCGTTGACTTCCCCTTCCGGACGGCGCCAGTTCTCGCTGGAAAACGCAAACAGGGTCAGCGCCTCCATCTTGGCACGAGCGGCAAAGGCCACGGCCTCACGCACGGATTTCACGCCCGCCTTGTGCCCGGAAACCCGCATCTTGCCGCGGTTCTGGGCCCAGCGACCATTGCCATCCATGATGATGGCGACGTGACGGGGCAAGGACGAGCTGGCGCTATCGCCTAGCGCTGCCAAAAGCGACATTCATTTCTCCCACAAAGACAAAAGCGCCGTGCAGGGGCACTACACGGCGCTCGTAATATACCTGTCGGAGGCTTAGATTTCCATTAGCTCCTTTTCCTTCACAACCAGGGCGTCATCCACCAGCTTGATGAAGGTATCGGTCAGCTTCTGGATCTCTTCCTGGGCGCGACGGTCGTCGTCTTCGGAGATCTCTTTCTCTTTCAGCAGGGCTTTCAGATCGGCGTTGGCATCGCGACGGATGTTGCGAATGGCAACCCGGGCACCTTCGGCTTCGGCACGGACGATCTTGGTCAGATCACGGCGACGCTCTTCGGTCAGCGGCGGCAGCGGCACGCGCAGAGTCTGGCCGTTGCTGGACGGGTTCAGGCCCAGATCGGAGGTCAGGATGGCTTTTTCCACCGCCTGGATCATGGAGCGATCGAAGATGGAGATGGAGAGAGTACGGGCATCTTCTGCCACCACGTTGGCCAACTGCTTCAGAGGAGTGGCAGCACCGTAATACTCCACCTGGATGCCGTCGAGCAGGCTCGGGTGAGCACGGCCGGTACGGATCTTGGACATCTGGGTCTTCAGCGACTCTACGCTTTTGCCCATGCGGTCCTTGGCGTCGTTTTTAATCTCGTTGATCACAGTGGTTTTCCTTTTGGCGAACGAGCCGACGGGCGGCTCGTATCTATCTTGTTGACTGGCGTAATGGACAAGCGAGCCTGGGGCTCACACTTGCCTTACTTGCTGGCCTGGTGGATCAGGGTACCTTCCGGCTCACCCATGATCACGCGGCGCAGCGCGCCCGGTTTGTTCATGTTGAACACCCGGATCGGCAGATCGTGGTCGCGGGCCAGGGTAAAAGCAGCAAGATCCATCACTTTGAGTTCTTTTTCAAGAACTTCATCATAACTCAGTTCCTGATAGAGCACGGCATCCGGGTTCTTGACCGGGTCATCGGTGAACACGCCATCGACCTTGGTGGCTTTCAGCACGACGTCGGCTTCGATCTCGATACCGCGCAGGCAGGCTGCCGAGTCGGTGGTAAAGAAGGGGTTGCCGGTACCGGCAGAGAAGATCACCACCTTGCCGGCGCGCAGCTGGCTGATGGCTTCGGCCCAGCTGTAGGAGTCGCAGACCCCTTGCAGGGAGATGGCCGACATCAGGCGGGCATTCACATAAGCACGATGCAGGGCATCACGCATGGCCAAGCCGTTCATGACGGTCGCCAGCATGCCCATGTGGTCACCCACCACGCGATTCATGCCTGCCTTGGCAAGGCCGGCACCACGGAACAGGTTGCCGCCACCGATGACCAGACCGACCTGAACACCCAGCTCAACCAGCTCTTTGATCTCTTGGGCCATCCGTTCCAGCACCGCCGGATCAATGCCGAAACCCTCGGATCCTTGCAGGGCTTCACCACTCAACTTCAGAAGAACACGTCTGTATGCAGGCTTGGGATTGGTACTCATGTCACTGATTCCTGGTCATATAAAGACCGCGACATAAGTCGCGGTCTGGGGAAACGGAAAAACCGGTTCGATTAGGCCTTCTGAGCGGCCGCGATCTGGGCTGCTACTTCAGCAGCGAAGTCGGTCTCTTGCTTCTCGATGCCTTCGCCCACTTCGAAACGGGTGAAGGAAACAACGTCAGCGCCTTCTTTCTTCAGCAGCTCGGCAACGGTCATGGAAGGATCTTTCACGAACGGTTGACCAGTCAGGGAAACCTCACCGGTGAACTTCTTCATGCGGCCTTCAACCATCTTCTCGGCGATCTCTTTCGGCTTGCCGGAGTTGATGGCGATGTCGATCTGGATTTCGCGCTCTTTGGCAACGACTTCGGCAGACACGTCTTCCGGTTTGACGAATTGCGGGCTGTTGGCAGCAACGTGCATGGCCAGATCTTTGGCCAGCTCGTCGGTACCGCCAACCAGCTTGGTGATAACACCGATGCGGGAGCCGTGAACGTAGGTGCCCAGGTTGTCACCTTCAACCAGCATCACGCGACGCAGGTTCATGTTCTCACCGATCTTGGCGATCAGGTTGGTGATGGTCAGCTCGACGGACTCGCCGTTGCCGAAGTCGGCGGCTTTCAGCGCATCAACGTCAGCGATTTTCTGGGTAGCAGCGATCTCGACGATCTTCTGACCCATGGCCAGGAAACCGGCATCCTTGGAAACGAAGTCAGTCTCGCAGTTCAGCTCGATCATGACGGCAACGTTGCCTTCGGTACGGGCGAAGATCACACCTTCAGCGGCGATACGGCCAGCTTTCTTGGCGGCCTTGGCCTGACCGGATTTACGCATGTTCTCGATAGCCAGCTCGATATCACCGTTGGCTTCTTCCAGCGCTTTTTTGCAATCCATCATGCCAGCGGCGGTGCGCTCGCGCAGTTCTTTTACCAGGGCGGCAGAAATGTTTGCCATGTCCAGTATCCTCGGTCTTGAATTGACAAGAAACAGGGGCCACAAGGGCCCCTGCTAACCAATTACATCAGCTTGGTTAATAAGGGCTTTTCAGTCCTTATCAATTACTCAGCTTCAACGAAGCCATCTTGTTCGGCTTGAACAACGATGTCCTGCTCGCGGGCTTCCAGAACGGTGTCAGCAGCAGCGTTCAGGTACAGCTGTACGGCACGGATAGCGTCGTCGTTACCCGGGATGACATAGTCAACGCCGTCCGGGTTGGAGTTGGTATCAACGATGGAAACTACCGGGATACCCAGGTTGTTGGCTTCTTTGATAGCGATGTGCTCGTGGTCGGCATCGACAACGAACAGAACGTCAGGCAGGCCGCCCATGTTCTTGATACCACCCAGGCTCTTCTCCAGCTTTTCCATTTCGCGAGTACGCATCAGCGCCTCTTTCTTGGTCAGCTTGTCGAAGGTACCGTCTTCGCTCTGGGTTTCCAGATCTTTCAGGCGCTTGATGGACTGACGAACGGTTTTCCAGTTGGTCAGCATGCCGCCCAGCCAGCGGTGGTTAACATAGAACTGGTCGCAACGCTCAGCGGCTTCTTTGACGGCTTCAGACGCGGCACGCTTGGTACCTACGAACAGTACCTTGCCTTTCTTGGCAGCTACGGAGCTGATGAAGTTCATGGCATCGTCAAACATCGGAACGGTTTTTTCCAGGTTGATGATGTGAACTTTGCTGCGGGCGCCGAAGATGTAGGACTTCATTTTCGGGTTCCAGTAACGAGTCTGGTGACCGAAGTGAACGCCGGCTTGCAGCATGTCGCGCATAGAAACTTTAGCCATTTTATACCTCTGTATTGGGGTTAGGCCTCCACACATCCCATATAACCGACCCGTTAAGGCACCCCGGCATATGTGTCGATGTGTGTGTGTTGTTGAGTAAGGGTGATGGCATGAGGACACGAGTTCCCCATTCCGGCGCGCTTTATACCATAACTTTGGTCATGACACCACCAGCCCGGGTGCTAAAAATGGATCCCGGACCATGGTGCGACCGCCTGATGACGTTGCGATGACGATCACACTGGAAGTAAACGGGGGTTGGGGATAAAATTTCGCCCTGATTGCAAACGCATCTATTTTTCATTACCTGGTTGTTGGGCATCGGCAGGATGCGCAATCAGGCCCCAAGAGAGATCCCATGTCCATTAAAATCAAGACACCGGAAGAGATTGAGAAAATGCGTGTCGCCGGCCAGCTGGCCGCCGACGTGCTGGTCATGATCGCCCCCCACGTCAAGGCGGGCGTCACCACAGACGAACTGAATACCCTCTGCCACGACTACATCGTCGACGTGCAACAGGCCATCCCCGCGCCGCTCAATTACCACGGCTTCCCCAAGTCCATCTGTACTTCAGTGAACGATGTCATCTGCCATGGCATCCCGAACCACAAGAAACTGCGGGAAGGGGACATCATCAATCTGGATATCACCGTCATCAAGGATGGTTATCACGGCGATACCTCCGCCATGTTCATCGTGGGCCAGACCACCCCCCTGCGTCGCCAGCTCTGCAAGGTGGCCCAGGATAGCCTCTATGCCGCCATCAAGCGGGTGCGCCCGGGCATGTGCATCACCGAGATCGGCGCCGTCATCCAGCCCATCGTCGAGCAGGCAGGCTTCTCCGTGGTACGCGACTACTGCGGCCATGGCATCGGTGCCGAGTTCCACGAAGAGCCGCAGATCCTCCACTACCGCAACGGCGGCAAGCTGGAGCTGAAAGCGGGCATGTGCTTCACCATCGAGCCCATGGTCAACAGCAAGAAGTACCACTGCAAGGTCAATCCGAAGGATGGCTGGACCGTGACCACCAAGGACGGCGGCGACTCCGCCCAGTGGGAGCACACCCTGCTGGTGACCGAGGATGGCTGCGAGGTCCTGACCCTGCGCCCCGACGACACTATCGAGCGTTTTATCCGCCACGTTTGACATTCAACCCCGGCCGCGCGCCGGGGTTGCTCTTTACCCGGCCCGACCGAGAGTGTGACATGCCATGGATGCCAGCCTGCTTTCTCCCCATCTGCTCCCAGACGATCAGCTCACCCGTGACAACTGCAAGGAGTACCTGAGCCGCTTTCTCGCCTGGCTGCACGAACGCTTCGACGCCGGTGACAACATCATCGAACTGGTGGCCACCCGCTCCGAATACATGGACGCGCTGCTGACCAGGCTCTGGCACAAGTTCGGCTTCGACAGGACCGAGCTCACCCTGATCGCGGTAGGCGGCTATGGCCGCGGCGAACTCCATCCCCACTCCGACATCGACCTGCTGATCCTCTACGAAGGAGATGAACTGGACGAGGTGCTGGGGCTGCGCATCGGCGAGTTCATCACCCTCTTGTGGGATCTCAAGCTGGAAGTGGGGCAGTCGGTACGCAACGTGGCCGAGTGCATCGAGCAGGGCCGCAACGACATCACGGTTGCCACCAACCTCATCGAGGCCCGTTACATCACGGGTCGCCTGGCGGGATTCGAGCAGTTGCAGGCGGCCACCCAGCCCCAGCACTTCTGGCCGAGCGAAGCCTTCTTTCGTGCCAAACGCGAAGAGCAGGCCCTGCGCCACCAGCAGTTTCTCGGCACCGCCTACAAGCTGGAGCCGGATCTCAAGAACAATCCCGGGGGCCTTCGCGACATCCAGACCCTGGCCTGGGTCGCCCGCCGCCACTTCGGCGCCACCACCCTGTTCGAGATGACCAGCCACGGTTTTCTCAACCGGGCCGAGTACCGGGAGCTGCTCGACTGTCAGAACTTCCTGTGGAAGGTGCGCTTCGCCCTGCACATGGCCATCAACAAGGGGGACAACCGCCTCTTGTTCGACCGCCAGCGCACCGTGGCCCAGATGCTGGGGTTCGAGGGGGAAGGAAACGGCCCGGTCGAGCAGATGATGAAGCGCTTCTACCAGACGGTGCGACGGGTGGCCGAACTCAACGAGATGCTGCTGCAACTCTTTGACGAGGCCATTCTTGGCAACACCGCCATGGACGTGCGCCGCATCAGCGACGAATTCCAGCTGCGCGGCCGCCTCATCGATGCGGTGGACTCCGAGCTGTTCGGCCGGGATCCTGCCGCCATCCTGCGACTCTTCTACCAGATAGCCCAGCACCCGGAGATCGCCGGCATCCACTCCGCCACCTTGCGCCAGTTGCGCGAGGCCAGACGCACCCTCAACTGCTGGCTGCAAGATCTACCCGAGTGCCGCCGTCTCTTCATGGCGCTCCTGCGCCACCCCAACGGCATCGGCCAGCCGCTCACCCTGATGCACAAGTACGGGATCCTCGCGGCCTACCTGCCCCAGTGGAACCTCATTGTCGGCCAGATGCAGTTCGACATGTTCCACGCCTACACGGTGGACGAGCACACCCATCGGCTGCTGCAGAACATCCATCGCTTCCCGAATCCGGCCAGCCGCCAGACTCACCCGCTCTGCCACGAGGTGTTCACCCAGTTGCGCAAGCCCGAGCTGCTCAGCATCGCCGCCCTCTTCCACGACATCGCCAAGGGCAGGCGCGGCGATCACTCCGAACTCGGGGCCGTGGATGCGCTGGAGTTCTGCCAGTTGCACGGGCTGGATCGCTACGAGAGCCGACTGGTCGCCTGGCTGGTGCGCCACCATCTGCTGATGTCGGTCACCGCCCAGCGCCGCGACATCTACGACCCGGATGTGGTCACCGACTTCGCCCAGAAGGTGCGGGATGAATTGCACCTCGACCTGCTCTATTGCCTGACCGTGGCCGACATCTGTGCCACCAACGACAGTCTGTGGAACGACTGGAAGGGCACCCTGCTGCGCGAACTCTACTTCGCCACCCAGAAGGCCCTGCGCCAGGGGTTGGAAAACCCGCCGGACATGCGCCTCAAGATCCGTGAAAACCAGCGCCAGGCCAGGCAGATCCTGACTCAGCGCGAGGTGCCACAGGAGGCGGTCACCGCCCTCTGGAACGACTTCAAGGCCGATTACTTCCTGCGCCACAGCCCGGAGCAGATCGCCTGGCACTGCCGCAAGATCATCGCCCACGGTGACAACCCGGCCCCCCTGGTGCTCATCGGCAAGCACCCCATACGGGGCGGTAGCGAGGTGTTCATCTATTGTCGCGATACTCCCAACCTCTTTGCCACCGTGGCCTCGGCGCTGGATCAGAAGAACCTCAGCATCCACGACGCCCAGATCATGAATTCGCGCAACGACTACGTGCTCGACACCTTCATCGTGCTGGAGCCAAACGGAGAGCCCATCAGCCCCAACCGTACCGCCACCATCAAGAAGGCGCTGGAGAAAGCCCTTCAGGAGCCGGGCAAGCTGGTGCTGCGCAGCAAGCCCCTGTCCAGACGCCACCGCCAGTTCAGCGTGCCGACCAGGGTGGTCTTCCTGCCCCACAAGGGGGAAAACCGCCACACCCTGCTGGAGCTGACGGCCCTGGACACTCCGGGCCTATTGGCCCGTATCGGTGCCGTGTTCCAGCAGTGCGGCCTCTCCCTCCATGCCGCCAAGATCACCACCATCGGTGAGCGGGTGGAGGACTTCTTCAGCCTCACCACCCTGGCCGGAGAGCCGCTGAACCCGGAGGAGCAACAGGCCCTCGAGGAGAGGCTGGTCAATCAGCTCAACCCCCAGGAACCGGTTGGCGAGAGTGCCTGACACGCTCGGATGAAGCCTCGAAAGAGGCTTTTTGACGTATTGATTCCTCAATCAGAACAAATGGTTGGACCACTCAAGTACAATAAATCGCCCTGATTCTGAAGAAATCGGCGAGAGCCCTTAAAAACGATTGGAAAAGTGTGATACAACAAACAGAATTTTATAAAGGAAACCTGTCATGACCCAGTTGCAACAGACCATCGAAGCGGCCTTCGAGCGCCGTGACTCCATCACCCCCGGCTCCGTCGATGCCGCCACCAAGGCCGCCATTCTGGAAGCCATCGACCTGCTGGACTCCGGCAAAGCCCGGGTTGCCGAGAAGATTGCCGGCGAGTGGGTCGTCCACCAGTGGCTGAAGAAGGCCGTGCTGCTCTCCTTCCGCATCAACGACAACGGCATCATCAAGGGCGACGATGCCCAGTACTACGACAAGGTTCCCCTGAAGTTCTCCAACTACACCGAAGAGCAGTTCAAGGCTGCCGGTGTTCGCGTCGTGCCGCCCGCGACCGCGCGCAAAGGCTCCTTCATCGCCCCGAACACCGTGCTGATGCCCTCCTACGTCAACATCGGCGCCTTCGTCGATGAAGGCACCATGGTCGACACCTGGGCCACCGTGGGCTCCTGCGCCCAGATCGGCAAGAACGTGCATCTCTCCGGCGGCGTCGGCATCGGCGGCGTACTGGAGCCACTGCAGGCCAACCCGACCATCATCGAAGACAACTGCTTCATCGGTGCCCGTTCCGAAGTGGTGGAAGGGGTGATCGTCGAGGAAGGCTCCGTCATCTCCATGGGGGTCTTCATCGGCCAGTCCACCCGCATCTATGACCGCGAAACCGGCGAAATCCACTACGGCCGCGTCCCGGCCGGCTCCGTGGTCGTTTCCGGCTCCCTGCCCTCCAAGTGCGGCAAGTACAGCCTCTACGCCGCCGTCATCGTCAAGAAGGTGGATGCCAAGACCCGCGCCAAGGTCGGCATCAACGCCCTGCTGCGCTCCATCGACGAGTAATCCACGTCGATGTCATCAAGGGCACCTCTGGTGCCCTTTTTCATGCCCGCTCTCATGGGTGGGCGCCAACTCCCCTGCCCCACCAGCACTGCACACCCCCATGAGACGATACCGCTTATGGCAGTGCTGGCAAGGCGTTCACCCCTCCCCTTGGCTCGTTGATTAAAAAAGACCTTTTTGACACCAATTTGAATTTGGCGCGCCTGTCACAGGCAAGGCGTCCGGACTCGGGTAAGATAGAGGGGTCAGGATCGTTTCAAACCAAGGAAGCCCGATGTACGAGAATCTCAAGAGCCTGGGGATCCAGGAACCCACCTCGGTGGACAGCTACACCCTGCGCCAGGAAGCCAACCACGACATCCTCAAGATCTATTTCAAGAAGCAGAAGGGTGAATTCTTCGCCAAGAGCGTCAAATTCAAATACCCCCGCCAGCGCAAGACCATGCTGGTCGACTCGGGGACCCATGAGTACAAAGATGTCACCGAGATCAACGCCAACCTCAAATACGTGGTGGATGAGCTGGACAATCTGACCCAGGGCGGCCAGCCTTCCGCCGATCCGGACATCAAGCAGAAAATACTGCGCGACTTGCGTCATCTGGAAAAAGTGGTGCAGAACAAGATCAGCGAGATAGAACGGGATCTCGAAAAGCTTTAAGCCGGTCTGATGCAGCAAAGGCGCCCAGGGGCGCCTTTTTCATTGGGTCACACCATGCTGGCGCCGCCAGGAAAGCCCCCGCACATGTCCCGCCACCAAACGCAACCCAGCAAAAAGGGAGGCTTGCGCCTCCCTTTTCGGAACTCGGATATTGGAGCGACAATCAGTTGCTCTTCATCCAGATGTCCATTTCAGTTTTCAGGTTGTCGGACTTGGTGCCGAAGATGGCTTGTACACCGGAACCCGCCACCACCACACCGGCGGCACCCAGCTTCTTCAGACCAGCCTGGTCAACCTTGGCCACATCCTTCACACCGACACGCAGACGGGTGATGCAGGCGTCCAGAGAGGCGATGTTCTCTTTGCCACCGAAGGCGGAGACCAGTGCAGCAGACATCTCGTCCTTGCTTTGACCGGCAGAGGACTCTTGGGCAGCTTCGTCTTCACGACCCGGGGTTTTCAGGTTCATGGCACGGATGACCACGGTGAAGACCACGTAGTAGATGACCGCGTAGACCAGACCCAGACCCACCAGCAGCAGCATGTTGTCGGCACGCGGGGATTGCACCACGAAATCGATGAAGCCGTTGGAGAAGGTGTGACCGTGAACGACACCCAGCATGTTGGTCAGCACGTAGGCCAGACCGGCCAGCAGGGCGTGGATGGCGTACAGAACCGGGGCCACGAACAGGAAGGAGAATTCGATAGGCTCGGTGATACCGGTCAGGAAGGAGGTCAGGGCAGCAGAAGCCATGATACCTACGATCTTGGCGCGGTTTTCCGGCTTGGCGGAGTGCGCAATGGCAAACGCGGCGGCAGGCAGACCGAACATCTTGAACAGGTAGCCACCCGCCAGCTGACCGAAGCCGTTGCCGGCAGCACGGGAAGCGTCATCAGCAGTCAGGAAGCAGGTCATGATGCCGTGTACGGTTTCACCGGCGGCGTTGACGCAGGTACCAGCCTGATAGAAGAACGGCACGTTCCAGATGTGGTGCAGACCGAACGGGATCAGGGAGCGCTCAACCACGCCGTAGATACCGAAGGCCAGGACCGGGTTCTGGTTGGCAGCCCAGTCGGAGAAGGCACCGATGGCACCACCAATCGGCGGCCAGATGAAGGAGAGCACGACACCCAGACCGATGGAAACAAAACCGGTGATGATGGGCACGGCGCGCTTGCCAGCGAAGAAGCCGAGGTACTCTGGCAGCTGGATCTTGTAGAAGCGGTTGAACGCCCAGGCAGCCACGCCACCGGCGAGGATACCACCCAGCACACCGGTATCGATCTTCTCGACACCCATCACAGGCGCCATCACAGTCAGGGTGGCGGTCATGATGCCGTAGCCGACGATGGCGGACAGGCCGGAAACACCGTCGTTATTGGTGAAGCCAAGGGCGACGCCCACGGCGAACAGCAGAGCCATCTGGCCGAATACGGAACCACCGGCCTGCTCCATCAGTTGGGAGACGATTTCCGGCAACCAGCTGAAGTGGGCAGCACCCACCCCCAGCAGAATACCTGCAACGGGCAAGACCGATACGGGCAGCATCAGCGCCTTACCGACCTTTTGCAGATTAGAGAAAGCATTTTTTAACATGTGTGCGCTCCTGAATGGAATGTCTTACCGTAGACGCTTCAGTCCAATTTATAGACGATCATCAACATCATCTCTCATCGGCATGAATTCGACGCGGGTTTGTTTATTTTGACCAGCTGAATATAACCCAGCAGATCGCAAATATCTTCCATCAGGGGTAAGCGAATAAAAAATTTGGAGGGGAGATCACAAGATAATTTCGGCGGGAATTTTCAGATAATTACAGATATATTTCGGCATCTTCATGCTAAGCCATAAATATGAAAAGTGCTGTTTCGCATTGTATTTTAGCCAATCAAATTAATACCCAACGAAACGCATTGTAACTTAATGTAACTATTTGCTGTTTTTTCTATTTTAGTCTACCGATTAAAAAGGCCTCCAACAAGGGAGGCCTCAAATAAATATTATCTTTTAAAGACTGGGCAATATTCAGCCCTTTTGGGAGCGCTTCACCGCATCAATAAAGACCGATTTCGCCTTGGTCGAACCGGCCCGCTCCGCTTCGCTGACCAGTTGCATCGCCTTGTCGATATCACCGGCTTTCACCGCTTTTTCGATCTGGGATTGATAGAAGGCCTCGGTTTCGCTCAGCATGGGGGCACTGCTCTTGACTGCGCCGGCGGTCGCCAGGGGCACGACAAGCTTGTTTGGTGCCGTGTTGACTACCGGGGTGTTGGCATCAATCACATCCTGATAGACAGGCTTGTAATAGTTGCTCTCGGTTTTGACACCACTCAAGTCCTCCACAGAGAGGCTGACCACGCCCCAGGGGGAGTGCGGAATGACGGGGTCTTTTTCACCATAATCAACCACCCCCAGCGACTTGGTCATCAGCTTGGAAGGGCTAAGGATGGTGGTTGTTTTGTCCAGACCGCTCTGGTCTGTGTAGATCACCATGTAACTTTCGTTATTGGGGTTACCAACATAGGAGCGATCCACGGTAAACACGGCTTCCATGCGATCCCCTTGCAGCATGCGTGCAGGCTCGTACTTGAACACGTCGCTGCCCAACTTGCGGGTCACATTGAATTTGGAATCCAGCATCAAGACGGTCGGGTTGAACAGCGATTTGTCGATCAAGCCATCAACCGTGATGCGCAGGTCACCGGAGTTGACCGGCAACCGGAAGGCGGCAAAGTGGCTTTTCCCTTCGCTGAAAGCGTAAACGGGGGAGCTGCCATCAATGGGGATAAGCTTAGTTGCGCCCGGTTGTATGTCCTGGAACGGCAGACTGGAGACATCGTGACAGCAGCTGCCAACCGTAGCCAATTGGCTCATCGCAACGTCGCGATTTCCCATGATGGACTTGAACTCCTGAGTCGGCGCTACCGTCGTTTCCAACGTGGCGCACCCACCCAGCACAACAGAACAGAATACAGTCAAGGCTAATCTGGAATATCTCATCGCGTGACCCTAAGAAACGTGTTGTAAAAAAAGAGCCCCCGTCATGCGGGGGCACTTGCAGTCATGACGTCAACAGATTACCACCAAGCTTCAGCTTGAACACCGAAGTTCCAGGAGTCGTCCTGCTTCACGCCATTGGCATCTGGGCGGAACTGGCCGTCAGAATCCAGGTAGGAAGCATATACGCGGATTTCCGGGCGGGCCCAGAAGCTGGAGCCAGCGGACCAGGCCTGAGCCAGGGTGTATTTCTTACCGATGGTGCTGGTTTCGGTGCCATTGTTCGGCTTGTTGCTGTCATGGTGATAGCCAAGCTCGGCGATGGTCTTCATGGTGTCATTCCACTTGTACATCGGGCGAACGACAACGGAGAAGGTGTCTTTGTCAGCGCTGTCATTGTCGATATCACTGGCAGTACCGTAAACCAGCTGATGACCGAACTCGACCTTATCGCCAACGGGCAGCACGCCCCAGTTGATGAAGCGCCAGCCATCGCCCTTGGCGGCAGATTGGCTCAGGCCGCTGCCAGAACCGCTACCGTAGTCAACAGCCTGAGCGGCATAACCGTCGGCGAAATACTGAACCACGGTCTTGTTGAAGCCACCCAGCATGGATTGGGTCAGCTCGGCGGTCAGCATGTGGCCGTTTTTCTCGTAATCTTTGCTGCCCAGAGCCGCTTTCTGCTCATCGGTCAGGTTACCGCGGGCGTAGTCATATCCCAGCTCCAGGGAGCCGTCTTTCCACAGCGGGATACCGGCATAACGCAGGTCCAGTACGTCGGTATCAACACGCTTGTCGACACCAACACCACCTACAAACTGATCGTAATCATCCCACGGGTCGTTACGCAGCCATGCAAAAGAGAGCTTGCCCGGACCAGCCTGGATATTTTCTACACCAGCACCGGCACCAGACACATCCCAGTAGTAGAAGTCGGAGATGTGGATGTCGTGACGTTGATAGTAACGCTTACCGGCCCACAGAGTGGCTTCCGGCGCGAAGCCCAGCACACCTTTGGCCTGGACGTTGAATTGGCGCAGGGCAAAGTCGGCATCACTACCGCTAGTGCTTTCCCAGTCGCGACCTTGCTGACCAGAAACCATTGCAAACATGGAGTCTACGTAGAAAGACTTGCCGTCCTTGTTGTAAGCCTCTTGACCTAGCTGGACTTCGCCGTAGGTCTCGGCTTCATTGCCCAGACGACCGACTTTCGCCTTGGAATAGGTTTGCAGGCTGCCGTTATCGGAAGTACCGACACCGGAACGCATGTAGCCGTGGAAATCAACGGCGAAGGCGGCTTGGGAAGCCAGGGCTGCGGTTACTGCTGCAGCGATCGGGAGCCACTTTGCTTTCATTTTCATTTTCCTTATTCCCGCTGAGAGGAGTGTGATCCTGATATTCAAGTTCTTATCACCGGAAAAACGTTTTGGTGATAACCGAGGTCGATTATAGGTACCCAAATTCCCTGCAAACATGAGCTGATTCACAAAACGATGACAAATCGCACGCCACCGACAGCCACAGCCACAAAATGTCAATGAATTTTCATTTTTTGGCACCAACCACCCAAGATAAGCACAAAAAAGAAAAACAATAACTAAAGAAAGCGCTTTCAAATATTAATTTGCAACGAGAGTTAAGTGATAAATCCATGTCGCAGTAGCAAAAACATGACTGAAATCGCTTTCAATGCGGAACTTTTAATTTTTCAATTTGTCGTGGTTGATGATGAATATGGCCAATCGCTTATCATCATTGGCGAGAAAAATAACCGGACGAAAGAGAGGATATATTTGGGGGCTGAGGCGTGACGCCCCAAAAATAAAACACCCCCGACAGCACACTCACGGAGGTGAATTTATTCTCGGGGAGAAGGGTCTGGCTACAGTCTATTTTCCCAGGTTTTCAACCAGGCCAGCGCCGCCACTTCAGGCTCATCTTCTACCGTCGCATCGATTTCCAGGTGCACAACCAGTGGCTCGGCAGCCAGCTCCTGCAACAGGGCATCCAGCGATCGCCCCGCTCCGCAGAAGTGTTCATAGCTGCTGTCTCCCATGGCGATGAGGGCATAGCGCCATCCCTTCATATAAGGAGCACGATCGGCCAGAGCACTGGCAAAGGACTGCAAATTGGGCGGTATATCCCCCTGCCCCGTGGTGGCGGTCACGATGAGCAGAACGCGGGAGGCATCGATGTCGGTCAGCGCCGCGTCATCGAAGATCTGGCAGACATGGCCATCGGCTTGCAGGTGGTCACAGAGGGTCTCGGCCACCAGCATGGCAGAGCCGTAGACGGTGCCGACCAGGATGTCGATCTCGGCCATCAGCGACTCCTCAGGGACAGACATTGGGCCCGGCAAGACCGGGATGGGTAGGAAGAGCCCCCCTGAACAGGCGGGGGGTACGCGATTGCGCAGGCGATATCTCGTTGAGCCATAAGTCATTCCTCTGACGTACCTGGGCTACAGCATGCCACAGCCCGGTCAGAGGCAACAGATGGAAAGAGGCTCAGGCGCCGTAGTCTTGCTCGCTGGCAGGCCAGCCCAGACGGGCGAACAGACCCAGCACCTCGGGGCCCAGGGGCGCCTGGATCCGCATCGGCACCTTGAGCACCGGATGCTCGAAGCTCAGACGGTGCGCGATCAGCAGCAGGCGGTCGCACCCGTAGTGCTCGCGAAAGAAGCGGTTGTGTCGGCCATCCCCGTGGGTGGTATCACCGACGATGGGGTGGAACAGGTGATCCAGATGGCGGCGCAGCTGGTGCTTGCGCCCCGTCTTGGGAAAGAGGCGGACCAGGCTGTAGCGACTGGTGGGATGCTTCTTGGAGACGGCGAAGGGCAGCTCGACCTGATGCAGACGACGAAACGCGGTCACCGCCTCCTGGGCGGGGCGATCCGGGTCGCTGAAGGCATCGGCAATCTTGTCCAGCTGCTCCTTGAGCGGATAGTCGATGAGCCCCTCTTCGGGGGCCCATCCCCGCACCAGTGCCAGGTACTCCTTGTGGACCTGACGGGCAGCAAAGGCCTCGGTCAGGGTACGGGCCACGGCAGGATCGAGAGCAAACAGCAGCACACCCGAAGTGGGCCTGTCCAGTCGGTGCACGGGGTAGACATGACGACCCCCGATCAGATCCCGGGTCATCTGCATGGCGAAACGGGTCTCGGCCTTGTCGAGCCAACTGCGGTGCACCAGGAGACCGGACGGTTTGTTCACCGCCACCAGCCAGTCATCCTGATAGAGCAGAGTCGGCTGCAAGGCATCCGCTGTCCGGGTCTGCTCGTCCATCATTGTTCGACCACTTTGCCGGAGAGCAGCAGATCGAAACGGGCGATCAGACGAAGCAGGGCCTCGACCTCCGCCAGCTCCTCTTTATAGACCTCACTCGCCATGGGATAGAGGGAGACGCTGGTCGGCAGCGGAGCCTGCAGCAGCACCAGCTGCTCCATGCGCGGGATCAGCACGAACTGCAGCCACTGATCGAAACTCAGGGTATCGACACAAAACGGCAGCTCGCTTGCCAGCGCCTCGCTCCCCGGATGGTCGGCTTGCCAGCGTTCCAGACGTTGCAACTCGGCAGTCAGCTCTCCCAGCAGACCGGCAACCAGCAGATATTGATTCATCTCGCTCACTTCCTCATCGCGGGCCCGGTCTGCGACGGGGCCCCACTCAATACGGCCATCAAAAAGGGGCGCTACTATACACCGACCCCGCAATGGCTGCCATGTTACCGTCACCTTCATCCCCTGCATCACCGCCTCTGGCTATCTGGTGCAGCCCCCTTATAATCGCCCGCATTATCTTCAAGCGGGATCTCTTCATGTCTTCCATCAACACCCTGACCGAGTTTCTGACCCAGGCCGATACCCAGTTCCAGCTGTTCGATCTGGGCCGCCAGGTGCGCCCGCTCCCCAGCGACCTCTTCGTGCGCATCGAGCAGCAGCAGGAGCCCTACCCCTGGCCGTTGCAGCAGCACGCCTGGCTCGGCGTGCACTTCTTCCAGCCGACCGAATCCAGGCACTACCTCTGGTTCCTCAAGTTCGCCCTTGATGAACGCGGCCTGCTCATCTCCAGCGGCCCCAAGCATTTCATGGATCAGGTGGTAGAGACTCTGGGCTACAAGCTCACCGGTGAACTGGACGAAGAGAAGGCCCAGCGTCTGGCGGACAACCCCTACACCTTCCGTCCGGCCGAGGCCAAGATGGCCAGTGTGCACGCCAAGCTGGCCCGCCAGCTGGAACAAGCCCCTTCCGCTTACTACGAGGCCCTCTGCCACTATCTGGCGGCGCCGGGGGAAGAGGGGTGGCAGGCCCTGGGACTGCAAGGGTTTGCAGATCTCGCGGAGCAGCTGCAGGTTGAACGCAACCTGGCACTGGTCTGCAAGGCCTTGCCCGTGCTGCCGCAGGCCCCCCTCTACGCCCTGTGCCAGAGCCTGGAGAACGCCCCCCTGCCTCCTGCCCTGCAAGGCGCATTGCTGGAGCGCATCGGCAAGGAGCAGGAGTGCGCCGAGCCTGACCCCGAAACCCTGGCCTATCTGTGCCGGGCACTGGCCTCCTGCCCGGGCAACGGACTGCGCACCAACAAGCTGCTGACCCTGCTGCAAACCCGGCCAAGCCCCTCCCTGCTCCTCGCCATCGCTGGCCGCCTCTGGCCCGATCTGAAACACCCCGAACTGCTCGGCCTGTTTCTGGAGCAGCTCGCCCTGCAACCCACCCAGTTCTTCAACCAGGTATTTGCCGAGCTCGTCACGCTACCGGCATTGCGCAATGATATGCTGGCAAAACTGCGTGACCCCGAACGCAGCGAGGCCCTGGGTCTGGCCATCGGTCGCCTGTTCGCTGCCACCTAGGCCCGACACAACGGCCCTGTTGCCTGAGGTGAACAGGGCACCACACACATCACAGAAGGAACCCGCTGATGGGAGAAATGCTTGGGATCTTGCTGCTCGGCCTCGTTGGCTGGGCCTTCTGGCAACAGCGCCGCCAGGCGGAGTTGGCTTGGCAATACATGCGCCGCTACTGCCAGCACCACGACCTGCAACTGCTGTCGCTGGCGCGGACACACCGTGCCCTGGGGCACAAGCCCCTGCGCCTGCTCACCTACTACCAGTTCGAGTTCTCCAGCGACGGAGAGAGCCATTATCAGGGGCAGCTCTGCATGCAGGGGCTGCATGTCGCCGGTGTCGAACTGCCACCCCATCGTCTCCCCTCCTAGATTTGAGAGCACGGGGGCTGGCTATACTCTTCCACAGCCCCCTTCCAAGGAGTACCGACATGGAATTGCTCACCCATGACATGGCCGCCCTGTTTGCCCAGCTGGGGCTGGCCAGTGACGACATCAGCCAGCAGCGTTTTATCCGCGACCATCCCATCGATCGCCATACCCAGTTGCCCGACGCGCCGTTCTGGACGCCTTCCCAGGCAGGCTTTCTGCGCGATGCCCTCAGCCACGACGCCGACTGGGCGGAAGCCATCGACCAGCTGGATGTGATGCTGCGCCAGGGGACCTGATCCCCGCACTCCCGGCGGCCAGCGTTGGGTAGACGCGGAGCCGCCAATCCCCTCCCTCTCGCCACCCACGCCCTTCGCTCCGCTTTCCTGATGGACAGGCTTTGATTAAGCTCTGTGCCACTATCCACCCGCAGCAAGACGGCCGTGCAGGAGCCAAGATGTCAGCCCAAGAGATCATCCAGATAGCCAACGAACTCAGTGCCAGGGGGATCACCCCTTCTACCGCCATGGTCAAGGCCCGCCTCAGCCATCCCGTGCCCATGGCCGAGCTGCTCAAGGTGTTGAGCCAGTGGAAGCAACAACCCCAGCCCGCGTCGACAGCGCCCGCCCCCGCCAGTACCCCCGAGGCGCCCCCCTTGGCCACGGAAAGCGTCACTCTTCAGCAACTGAGCGAACAGCTCGCCCGGCTGGAGCAGAAGGTCGATCGCCTCACCGATCTGCTGCTCAACCAGAAGCCGGATTGACCCATCGCCATGTATATCCTCGAACTCACCTTTGAGTGCTACCGCGATACCTCCCTCGGGGAGGCCGAACGGGCCATCGTCCACTACCTCGACATGCTGCGCTATCAGGGTCAGATCCTGGGGCGGGAGTTTCCCACCAGCATGCACGAAGGCTATTTCGTCAGCCGGGTGGTCTGCCCGGAGCAGGACAGCCTGCACCCTGACAACCAGAGCGAGCTGGTCGCCCTTGCCGAGCAAGGTCTGCACCAGGCGGGCCTGCTCGCCCCCAAACTCCACCTGCAAGGGGCGGATCTGCTCTCGGACAGTACGGACCCGTGCGCAGAGCAGGGAGAGCGTCCCAGCTGGATGCTGCTCTACACCAGCTTCCTGCACAGTTGCTCTCCCCTGCGCTGTGGCGATCACTTCGCCCCCATCCCGCTCTATCGGCTGCCCGCCGTCGCCAACGGTGACCACAAGCAGATCATCAAGTGGCAGGAAGATTGGGAGGCCTGCGATCAGTTGCAGATGAACGGCTCCATCGCCGAACACGCCGCCCTGCACGAAATCGGCGAGGTGGGCAGCCGCCTTCATCGCCGGGGCAGCGATCTCGCCAGACGGCTGGAGCTCCTGAGCGGCATCCCCACCTATTACTATCTCTACCGGGTAGGCGGCCTGAGCGCTACCGAAGAGCGGGCTCGCCCCTGCCCTGGCTGTGGTGGCCCATGGGCGCTGGCCGCCCCCCTGCACGAGATCTTCGACTTCAAGTGCGAGCCTTGCAGGCTGGTCTCCAACCTCTCCTGGGACTTCAAGGAGTAGGTGCCCACCGCGCACAATGGCGCATTAAAAAGAGAGGGCCTTGCCAGGTGGCAAGGCCCTCTCTTTTGGAGCATCACTGGGGCAAGGTTTCCAGTCGCGCCAGAAAGGCCGGCAACGAGGGGGCCAGCGTCAGGCGCCGTCCGGAGTCCAGCCACTCCAGCCACACCTGGCCGCTCTCGTTATCGAGGGACACCAGCGTCATCTCGTTGCGGGTCGTGGCAATGAAGAGTGAAGGGGATCGCTTCAACTTGCGCAGCATCAGCAGGTGGCCGATGAGGTTCTCCTTGAGCAGATCCAGATCGGCATCGTTCCACGGCAGGATGAGTTCGATGCGCAGCCCCTTGAAAGAGCAGGGCAGAGGGCGGCTGAACCAGTGGCCAAACAGGGCGATGGCGCTGGGATGCAGGGTCAGCTCCAGGGCGTTCGCCATGGCCGTGAAGTCGGCTGCCTGCTCCCGCTGGAACGGACGCCAGGCGACCCGCCCCTCCCTGGGTTCATCCAGCTCGCAAGGAGAGCGCCAGTCGGCCTCCCAGTCACACAGGGGCAGCCCCCGCCTTCCTTCACCATCGCGCTGCCAGCGTAAAAAGAACTGCTTCAGGGCAGACAGGACTTGATCCGACATCGATATTCCCCACAATAGCGGCCTCTGATGGCCGCAAGTACCTGATCGAAAAATCGGGCCATTGCACCATCAAACCCCTTATCAGACAAGCGTGAGCAAACCAGCATGAGCAAACAAGAGAGATACGCCGGCGCCAGTGCGCTGCAAGGCCTGAGCCTGGGGCAGCAGTCCGCCTACATCAGCCAGTACACCCCGAGTCTGCTGCAGCCCGTGCCACGCAGCCTGAACCGCGACGATCTTGGCCTGAGAGGTGAACTGCCCTTCCAGGGGTGCGACGTCTGGACCCTGTATGAACTCTCCTGGCTCAATGCCAAAGGCAAGCCCGTGGTTGCCATCGGGGAGGTCTTTGTGCCTGCTACCAGCCCGAATCTCATCGAGTCCAAGTCGTTCAAGCTTTACCTGAACTCCTTCAACCAGACCCGCTGCGACTCCCTGGAGGCGGTGCAGGCGCTGCTGGTTCAGGACCTGAGTGGCTGCGCTGGTGCCCCGGTGAGCGTCACCCTCTTCACCCTCGACCAGGCCCCCCACCAGATAGCCCAGCTGCCCGGTGAGTGCATCGACAGCCTGGATATCGAGGTGGACGGCTACGAGTTTGACGAGACCCTGCTGCAAGGGGCCGCCGGTCGCGAGATCGTGGAGGAGACCCTGCACAGCCACCTGCTCAAGTCCAACTGCCTGGTGACCAGCCAGCCGGACTGGGGATCCGTGGTGATCCACTATCGCGGCCCGCGTCTCGACCGGGAGAAGCTGTTGCGCTACCTCATCTCGTTCCGCCAGCACAACGAGTTCCACGAGCAGTGCATCGAGCGCATCTTTACCGATCTCAAGCACTTCTGCGCCCCGGAACAACTGACCGTCCATGCCCGTTACACCCGCCGCGGCGGCCTGGACATCAACCCCTTCCGCAGCGACTGGGAGCCGGTTCCAGCGAACCTGCGCCTCATTCGCCAGTAATCACCGGCGCCACCATCCTGCGGGCTGCGGCCCGCTGCGCATCACCTCAGTAAACTCTGGACGGGCGGGGGTGGGCTTGGATAACATGCCTGCACCTCCGTGCCGTTCTTAATCCAATGAATCAACTGTTTTTTCTGGCAATGATGATGTCCTCCCTGTCGGCTCCTGATCTGGATCTGGCCAAGGAGCAGTTGTCCATCGACCTGCAGCAGGCCCAGACCCTGGTGCTGACCGATCCCGCCAGATGTGCCCAGATTGCCACCTCCTTCCTCGAACGCACGGCCAACAATCCCAAGCAGATCATCAGCAACCGTCAGGAGTACGGCTATCGCGAGCCGATGCTGAACTACGGTACCGCCACCCAGACCACGGGCGCCTATCTGCTCAAGGGGGAGTGTCTGCAGCAGCTAGGGCAGTTCGCCCAGGCACAGGAGTCCTTCGAGCAGGGCATCGCCATGGCCGAGAAAGAGCAGCAGTTCGAGCTGCAGGCCCATGGGCTCTATCTGCTGGTTCGAAGCCGCAACCTGCAACAGCATACCCATGGCGCCGCGGCCCCCCTGCTCGACAAACTCGACAAACTGCTGGCCAATCCCGACCTCAAGGAGAGCCAGTTGCAGGTCTACAGCCGCTTGCTGCGCGTCAACGCCAGCATAGAGGAGCGGCAATTCGATCTCGCCAAACAGCAGCTGGCCGAGACCCGCAAATGGGCGGATCACGCCAAACAGCCTCTGGCCAGGGCCTGGACCAGCGCCGTGGGCGGGGATCTCTATCAGGCTCTGGGTCAGCCCCAGCTTGCACTGGGGGAGTACATCGAAGCACAACAGCAAGCCAAGCCCCTGCAGGATCCCCTCTTCCTCGGCCTGCTCTCGAACCAGATGGTCAGCCTCTATCAGGAAGAGCAGGAGCCACAAAAAGCGCTGCAATACGCCAGCGAGGCGGCCAACTATTTTCATGCCCTCGGCAATTCCTCCATGCTGAGCGACGCCCTGATCGTGCTCGCCCGCCTCAACCGGGATCAGGGCGAGATGAACATGGCGCTGGTCTATTTCTTCAATGCCCTCGACCTGCTGGACGAGAGCAGCAACCGTACCCGCATCGCCCACCTCAAGTTCGAGATAGGCAAAACCTACCTGCAGACCGGCAATCTCAACCTGGCGCGAAACTACCTGAACGCCGCACGCCAGTCCCATGAGCTGGGGGATGACAAGGAGTCGCTCATCGACACCCTGCTGTTGCTGGGAGAGCTGCACCTCAAGCAGCAGGAGGCAGGCATCGCCATCCTGCAGTTGGAGAACGCTCTCACCCTGGCCAACCGGATTGGGGACATCCGGCGCCAATTCGAGATCTTCCGCCTGCTCTCCGTCGCCTATGAGCAGAAGGGTTACCTCCAGCAGGCCCTGGAGAGCTACAAGAATTACCACCAGCGCAGCGAACTGGTTCGCCAGCAGCAGCTGGCGCTGGAGCAGGAGGCGGTGCGCGACAACTACGCCCAGGTGGAGCGGGTGCAACAGGTCAAGGAGCTGGAACAGCAACTCGACGCCAGCCAGCACCAGCAGGAGCGATACCTCTGGACCAGCGTCAGCACCGGGCTGCTGCTGGCACTCTTCATCTATCTGTTCTTCACCCTCTGGCTGAAACTGCGGGTCGCACGCCTTCATGCCAAACAGCTGGGAGAAGCCCTGCTGGTAGAGCCGCGCAGCGGCCTGGCCAACTGGCAGCGACTGATGAGTCGCTGGCCGCGGGAGATGGCCAAGCGCCAGCAAAAATCCGAGCGCTGGTACCTGAGCGAACGCCCCACCAGCGAATTTGACGACAAGCTGCACTACCTGCTGTTCCGGGTTCCCTTCCTGATCAACAGTCTGGAACAGCACGGCTATCAGGTCAGCCGCGAGATAGAGCAGGCCTTCGGCCGCTACGTCAACGAACTGACCCCGCAGGATGGCCGCATCTACGACCTGCGCGAAGGCCACCTGCTCTATGTGGTGCCCCAGCGCCACGTGGCCCAGTTGCATCAGCTGGCCCAGACCCTGCTCGACACCCTGGCAGCCTTCCCCTGCGAGCACCCGCTGGACAGGCGCATCAGCCTCGGCATCGTCAGTCATCCCTTCCTGCCCAAGGCGGCCATGGCCCTCGATCACCACGGCCTGTTCGATCTCTGCTACCTGGCCCTCTCGGGTGCCATTCAGCTCAGCGAAAAATGCCAGCAGAGCGTCTGGCTTGAGCTGGCTGCCATCGATTGCCAGCAGGCCGCATTTTTTAACGGAGATGTGTGGCAATGCTGCTTGATGGCAATTGACAAGGGACTGGTAAAAGTAAATTCTTCTCATGAAAAGCAATGGGTTAACTGGCTTGCGCTTTCACGGACGAAGGTTGCGGACAATCCGTGACAAAAAGGTACTCAACGGGGTCTTTGATTGGCTTTCTGTTGCTGGACGAAACAAAAACGATAATGACAACAGGGCGACCTGAAGAATGAATGATATGGCTGCCGTAACAGGACAACTGGCAAGACTCAGGGAATCCCTCCAGCAGAAACAGCAGGAGCTTGACGGCATGGCGAGCTTCTCCGATGCCGAACGCACCCGCAGTATCCAGTTCATCGGCAAGCTGATGCAAGCCTGTCGCGGCCACGATCGCGAGCTCGACAACCGGCTCGCCAAGCTCAAGCAGAAACTTGAAGGCAACCCTCCGCTCACCTCCATCGATGCCGATCTGATCGCCATCGAGAAGCTGTTGCAGCAGCACAGCCACACCATGGAAGAGTCCATCAGCCTGACCCGGGCAGCCATCGATCTCGGCAGCAAACAGCTCAAAACCATCAAGGGGTTTCCGGAAGATACCCGCCGCGCCCTCAAGGATTTTCTCGCCAGCCCGGAGAGTTACGGCATCGGCGATCACCAGAAGAAGGTGATCCGGCTGCTGGAGTTCTACCAGCAGGCGATCAAGATCCAGCTGCTGCCGCGCAAGCCGCTGATCCCCCCTTCGGCGGAGATCCCCACCGAGCTCTCCAGCCCGGCCCCTACCGACTCCTTTGACATCAAGGCACATGCCCAGATTTCAGACGAGTTGCAGCGTCTCATCACCGAGCTCGACTTTGCCGGCGCCGTGGGCGAGAGCCTCGCAGACATCCGCCGCCAGTTGCTCGGGGGCATCACCCCTGCCCTGCTGGCCGAAGTCTGCCTGCAGATCATCGAGCTCATCATCGAGGGTACCCGGGAAGAGCGCAAAGCCTCCCAGGCGTTTCTCAGCACCCTGAACGAGAGTCTCTCCTCGGTCCATTACAGCTTTACCGAATCCCTGGATGAAGGGCGGGCGCTGCAAAATGCCGCCCATCTCAGCGGACAGGCGCTGGAGCGGGAACTCGCCGCCATCGATCGCGCCATGGCAGCCCATGACTCGCCACAGATACTCAGGGGCGCCATTTCTGGGCATCTGGACACCATCCGCCGGCTGCAGCAGGAGCGGGAGGAGATGGCCAACCGCGAGCGCCACCTGCTCACCCACCTCTCCAACATGGAAGCCAAGCTCAGGTTGATGAAGGACGAGACCGCCGAGTACAAGAAGCGGCTCACCATCCAGAAACACAAGCTCTTCCTCGACAGCCTGACCCAGGTACACAACCGGGCGGCCCTGGACGAGCGGCTCGAGCTCGAATACAAACGCTGGCTACGCTATGGCACCCCCCTGTGCCTGGCCATCATCGACATCGACCACTTCAAGCACATCAATGACAATTACGGCCACATGGCCGGCGACAAGGCATTGAAGGTGGTTGCCAAGGCCCTGCAGAACGCCTTGCGCGACACCGACTTCATCGCCCGCTTTGGCGGTGAGGAGTTCGTGGTCCTGCTGCCGAACATCAATCCGGACAAGTACCAGAAGCCGCTGGAGAACCTGCGTCAGACCATCAAGAGCATCCCGTTCCGCTTTCGCGATGCCAGGGTCGAGATCACCATCTCCATCGGTGCCACCCTGTTTCGGACCGGCGACCATACCACGGATGCGTTCGAGCGCGCCGACAAGGCGCTTTACAGTTCCAAGCACTCCGGCCGGGATCAGGTCAATCTCGCCTGAATCCGCTTTGAGGGGCGGCTAAAAAAGCGGCAAACGCACAGTCCCCCTATTCCCCTGCCCACCCCCTTGCCTCTACTATCGAACCCGAGGGATGCCAAAGCATCCCGTTTTCTCCCCAGGGAAAGCACAACGATAACAAGCGAGTGAAAGGGGAAATTATGATTACACACATCAATCCCGTGGGCAGCATGGACCTGCTGTCCCAGCTCGAGGTGGATCGCCTCAAGCAGACGGCCTCCAGCGATATCTATCAACTGTTTCGCAACTGCTCGCTGGCGGTCCTCAACTCCGGCAGCCATACCGACAGTTCCAAAGAGATACTGGAACGTTTCAAATCCTTCGATATTCACGTGATCCGGCGCGAGCGCGGGGTCAAGCTCGAGCTGTTCAACGCCCCCGAGCACGCCTTCGTCGACGGCGAGATCATCCGCGGCATCCAGGAGCACCTGTTCTCCGTGCTGCGGGACATTCTCTATGTGTCGACCCAGCTCGAGTCCAATCGTCTGGTCAACCTGACCAGCTCCACCCATATCTCCAACGTGGTGTTCGCCATCCTGCGCAACGCCAAGGCGATCCTGCCCGGCGCTGATCCCAACCTGGTGGTCTGCTGGGGCGGCCACTCCATCAACGAGGTGGAATACCAGTACACCCGGGCGGTGGGTAGCGAGCTGGGTCTGCGCGAGCTCAACATCTGTACCGGCTGCGGTCCGGGTGCCATGGAGGGCCCCATGAAGGGGGCCGCCGTCGGCCACGCCAAGCAGCGGGTGCGCAACGGCCGTTACATCGGTCTCACCGAGCCTTCCATCATCGCCGCCGAACCGCCGAACCCCATCGTCAACGAGCTGGTGATCCTGCCGGACATCGAGAAGCGGCTGGAAGCCTTCGTGCGTCTGGGTCACGGCATCATCATCTTCCCGGGCGGGGTCGGAACTGCCGAGGAGCTGCTCTACCTGCTCGGCATCATGATGCACCCGGCCAACGATCGCCAACCCATCCCCATCGTGCTGACCGGCCCGAAAGAAAGTGCCGACTACTTCCGCGCCATCGACGACTTCGTCAAGGCGACCCTGGGGGAAGCCGCCACCAGTCTCTACCGGATCATCATCGGCGATGCGCCCGAGGTGGCCCGCGTGATGAAGGAGGCGATGCCGAAGATCCGCGAATACCGCAAGTCGGTGGGAGATGCCTACTCCTTCAACTGGTCCCTGCGGATCGAGCCCGAGTTCCAGCTGCCGTTCGAGCCGGATCACGCCAGCATGGCCAGCCTGGATCTGCATCGCAACCAGCCGCCCCAGCTGCTGGCAGCCAACCTGCGCCGCGCCTTCTCAGGCATCGTCGCAGGCAACGTCAAGGAAGGGGGCATCAGGGCCATCGAGAAGAAGGGTCCCTTCAAGCTGCACGGCGACAAGGAGCTGATGCACCTGATGGACAGGTTGCTGGAAAGCTTCGTCAAGCAGCAGCGCATGAAGCTGCCGGGCAGCCAGTACGTTCCCTGCTACGAGATAGTCAAATAGTCGGGACACCACAATGCACCGGAGGGGCCCATGGGCCCCTCTTTCATTGACTGGTCTTCTATGGGGTTAGCAGGAGACGCCACCATTGTTACAATGACACTCCCCGACGCCCGGAGTGCCCCATGCCACACCTGCTCATCATCGATGCCCTCAACCTCATCCGCCGACTGCACGCGGTGCAGAGCCAGCAGGGACTGACCCCGGCCCAGGCCCTGCTCGCCACCCGTGCCAACCTCATCAACACCAGCAAGAAGCTCCTGGCGGCCAGCGAGCCGACCCACGCCATCGCGGTCTTTGACGGTGAGGTCCACAGCTGGCGCAAGACGCTCTATCCCCCCTACAAGGAGGGCCGCACCCCCATGCCGGATGAGCTGAGGGAAGGGCTTGCCGACCTGCAGGACGCCTTCTGGGAGTGCGGTGTGGATGCCCTGCTCTCCCAGACCGACGAGGCGGACGATCTCATCGCCACCCTGGCAAGCGGCATTGCCCAGCACGGCGCCAGCGCCACCATCATCTCCACCGACAAGGGGTTCTGCCAGCTCATCTGCCCGCAGATCCGGGTGCGGGATTACTTCAACAAACGCTGGCTGGATGCCGCCTTCGTCCAGCAGCAGTACGGCGTTACACCGACCCAGCTTGTGGACTTCTGGGCCCTGACCGGTATCAGCGGCTCCAACATCAAGGGGGTGCCCGGCATTGGCCCCAAGACCGCCACCCAGTTGCTGCAGCAATACGGGGACCTGGCTGCCATGCTGGAGGCCTGTGAGCGGGAGGAGGCCACCAGACCCCTGCTCAAGCTGCGTCAGCACCGGGAAGAGGCCCTGCTGGCCCAACGCCTGGTCCGGCTGCTGCACGATATCCCGCTCGGGTTCAACCTGCGGGAGATCCGCTACCCTCCCGTCCCTGATGCCGGGGCGTGATCCCCAGCACACCATTTCCCAAGACAGGCCGTACCTGTTGACATAAATGGGTAAAATGTAAAGAAACATGGAGGATGTGGTGCAAAAATGGTATAAAGCCGACGAATCCTCCCCCTCTGTTCCCTAGAAGTGGATACGCCTCATGTCAAAAAGAAAGATTACCGTCATCCCGGGCGACGGCATCGGCCCCAGCATCATCGAATCCGCCATCCAGATCCTGACCCACGCGGGTTGTGACTTCGACTACGAATACGCAGATGCCGGTCTGGTAGCCCTGGAAAAACATGGCGAGCTGCTGCCCCAGGCCACCCTCGACCTGATCGAGAAGAACAAGGTCAGCCTGAAAGGCCCGCTCACCACTCCGGTCGGCGGCGGCTTCACCTCCATCAACGTCTCCCTGCGCAAGAAGTTCAATCTCTACGCCAACGTGCGCCCCGTCCTCTCCTTCAAGGGCACCAAGAGCCGTTACGACAACATCGACATCATCACGGTGCGCGAGAACACCGAAGGCATGTACTCCGGTGCTGGCCAGAAGCGCAGCGATGACAACCAGAGCGCCGAGGCGATGAGCATCATCACCCGGGAAGGGGCCGAGCGCATCGTCACCTTCGCCTTCGAGCTGGCGCGCCAGGAAGGACGCAAGAAGGTCACCATCATCCACAAGGCCAACATCCTCAAGTCCACCTCCGGCCTGTTCCTGGAAGTGGCCCGTCAGGTCGCGGCCCGCTACCCGGACATCCAGAACGAGGAGATGATCGTCGACGCCGCCTGCATGAACCTGGTGATGTACCCGGAGCGCTTCGATGTGATGGTCACCACCAACCTGTTCGGCGACATTCTCTCGGATCTCTGTGCCGGTCTGGTGGGGGGGCTGGGCATGGCGCCGGGCGCCAACATCGGTGAAGGGGCCGCCATCTTCGAAGCGGTGCACGGCTCTGCGCCGGACATCGCCGGCAAGAACATCGCCAACCCCACCTCGGTGATCCTCGCCTCCATCCAGATGCTGGAATATCTCGGCATGCAGGACAAGGCGGAGCGCATTCGCGAGGCCGTGCGGACGACCATCGAGTCCGGCGATCGGGTGACCCGTGACCTGGGGGGCACAGCGTCCACCAGCGAATTCACCCAGGCCATCATCGACCGTCTATAAATAGAATCCAACCATATGATTTTAAAAGGGAGCTTCGGCTCCCTTTGTTTTATGCCAACGCCTCCCTACCTCCCACGCCAGATGAATACTATGTTGATATGAGGGATAAGGAGATCCACCATGCGTGCTACTTTCATCTTGCTGATTGTCAGCAGCAGTGCCACGGCATTAGACAGGCCAGTCGACAATGCCTGGTTGACGCCGCCCCCCCAGCACGAGGCGCCAGCCAAGCAGACCTGGCAATCCACCCTGGATACCAACGATCTGCTCAAACAGCCCAAGCCGCTCTCTCTGGGGGTGGATATCACCACCGACAGCAACGGCAATCGGCAGGTCACCCCCTATCAGAAGCTGAACCTCACGGCAGAGAAGAGCGTCAGCCTCTCCTTCGAAAAGCAAAAGCCCAGGATCAAGTTCAACGCTGGTGGCATCAACACCTCTGTCAAGCTTCGCGGGGATGGCGTCAAGATGCAGTTCAACCCCAGTGACAAGACCATTCCCCTGCAAATTGAGCTGAAGATCACCGACGACGAGTCCATGATGCGTCTGGACTACCGCTTCTGATGACCCAGACACAAAAAAACCGGACGTCGCCGTCCGGTTTTTTCATGCCCTGTTCCCGATGCTGCTTCAGGACTTGGGGGACAGCTTGGAGACCCAGAACTTGTTGTAAACGTGCACCGTGATCTCTTCGCGATCGTGATAGAGCTGTTTGGCCTGAATGATGAAACCGCCGTCGATGTCGGCCAGCAGTCCGCGCAGCACCTCGATGTTGTGCACCGCCTCGGCGTAGCGCTTCTTCATCGGCAGCTTGAGGTTGAACATGGCTTCCTGACAGTCGTTCTCCCTGAACCAGTCGGCCACCATGTGGGTCACTCGCGCCGGTTTGTCCACCATGTCGCACACCAGCCAGTAGGTATTCTTCTTGCTCGGCCGCCACACGAAACCATCGTCACGGATGTGCTTCACCTGACCTGTGTCCATCAGGGATTGGGCCATCATGCCGTTGTCCACCGCCGTCACCATCATGCCGCGACGCACCAGCTGATAGGTCCAGCCACCCGGGCAGGCGCCAAGATCCACGGCCTTCAGGCCGGAGCACAGGCGCAAGTCCCACTCTTCCTTCGGCACGAAGACGTAGAACGCCTCTTCCAGCTTGAGGCTGGAGCGGCTCGGGGCATCGGCCGGGAAGCGCAGGCGCGGGATCCCCATGTGGAAGGCGGAGTTGTTGAAGGAGTAGGAGTACCCCAGCATCAGGTGGTCATTGGCCAGGAAGAAGGCGTGGAACACGGGACGGTTCGGGGTCTCCTTCTTGGTCAGGATCTCGTTGCTGCGCAGCGCCTGGCGAAGCGGCACGGTGAACTTGCGGCAGAAGGCGGAGAGCTCCTTCGCCTCGTTGGTATCGGCCGTCTCCACCCGCAGATCCCCGCAGATGGCGTAACCGCTCGCCGCCTCCAGGATGGGAGAGACCCGATCGCTTATTTCCAGATCTTTCAGCTCGTGGGTCACCACCAGCATCTGGCGAATGAAGATGAGCTCGCGGAACGGCAACTTGCGCGCCAGCAGATCGGCCTGCTCCTCGTCATACAACTCGAAGATCACATAGCCGCTGTCGTCCTTGACCCGGGCAAAGCCGTAGCACTGCATGTTGCCGGCACGCTCGGTGATCTCTGCCGCCGCCTCTTTCTCAAAACCCGGGCGGCAATAAAGCAGCAGATTATTCATTCTTTCCTCCAAGACGACAGCCGGCCCACATCAGAGCCGCCCATCCCAACATAAAACAGAGGCCACCGGCCGGGGTGATGAGCCCCAGCCCCTTGCTGCCAAGCAGCACCATGGCGTAAATACTGCCGGAGAATCCCAGGATCCCCAGCACAAAGACGGCGCCCGCGAAGGTGATCACCTTGCCGCGCACGCCGCACAGCCCCAGCACCAGCAGGGCCAGGGCGTGGAAAAACTGGTATTGCACGGCGGTGTTGAACGCCGCCAGCAACGAAGGAGCAATGCCGGTCGCCGCCAGCCCGTGAGCGCCGTAGGCCCCGAGCATGGTGGCCGTCAGGCCGAAGAAGCCCGCCAGCACCAGCCAATGTCGTTGGATCTGCATCTTCTCTCCTTGCACGCTTCTTCTCTCGACCCGCTCGAGATGGTCAGGAGCGGCCCACCGCCGCGATAAAACCCTTGATCCGCTCCGCAGCCAGGCGCAGGTTCTCCTGCTCGCTCATACCGCTCGCCTTTCTCGGTTTGAAACCATGATCCCCGTCGGTCAGCCAGTGGACCGATACGGCGGGTGAGAAGGGGAAATCGGCCAGCTCGGCGCGGGAACCGAAGGTATCGCGCTCCCCCTGCAGCAGCAGCGTGGGCGTCGTGATCAGCTTGAGCACCTCGCCCCGCCATGCGTCGGGCTTGGCCGGGGGGTGGAAAGGATACCCGAGAACGATCAATCCTGCAGCATCCATCTCGTCGCCCCCCTCGCAAAACAGCTCGGCCGCCATCCTTCCCCCCATGGACTTGCCCGCCAGAAACAGCCGGGGATGGGCAAACTGGCGCACCATCTCGCGCCAGTGAGCCAGCAGCACGGGTTGTCTGTCCGGCGGCCTGCGTTTGCCGTCCTGAGCCCGTTTGGTCATATAGGGGAAGTTGAAGCGCACCACCTCGATCTCCGGCCCCGCCAACAGTCGCGACAACTCGGCCAGGAAGCGGTGCTCCATGCCCGCCCCCGCGCCGTGGGCCAGCAGAATGCGAACGGGGGCGTCACTCGCCCCCTCTCTTGTCAGGTCAGTCACCAGGTCAACTCCTCAGGCATCGGCAAGGCGGGCACTCCTGCGGGCCTCTTCCTGCTCCACCAGTTCCAGCATCCAGTCACGGAAGGCCACTATCTTGCCCTGATCGGACTGCTGCTCCTGACACACCAGATAGAAAGCGTTCTTGCTCACCAGCACCTGTTCGAACGGGCAGATGAGACGACCCGCCTCTATCTCCGGCTGGGCCAGCACGCTGTGGCCGAGCGCCACCCCCTGACCGTGGATCGCCGCCTGGATCACCATGGTGGAGTGGCTGAAGATGGGCCCCTGATTCACATTGGGCGCGTCGATGTCGAGCTGGCGGAACCAGGCCTTCCAGTCGCGCCGGGAGGTGTCGTGCAGCAGGGTGTGACGGGTCAGATCGTCCGGGGTGCGCAGGGGCTTGGGGCCGGTCAGCAGCAGGGGCGAGCAGACCGGGATCAGGTACTCGGTGTGCAGCTTGTCCGAACGAAGACCCGGCCAGTTGCCGCGGCCGTAGTAGATGGCCACGTCCACGTCGTCGGTCAGCGACCCCTCGTCCATGTCCACCGCCTTGATCCGCACATCGATGTCCGGGTGGCGTTCGCTGAACTTGACCAGGCGGGGCACCAGCCACTGGATGGCGAAGCTCGGCTGCAGGGAGACGGTGAGCGCCCCCTTGGCGCTGCGGGCCAGCAGCTTGTCGGTCGCCTCGGAGATGGAGGCGAAGATGTCCTTGATGTCGAGGAAGTAGCTCTGCCCCTCCTCGGTCAGTAGCAGGGAGCGATTCTTGCGGCGAAACAGCTTGATGCCGAGATACTCCTCCAGCGCCTTGATCTGGTGGCTGATGGCTGCCTGGGTCACGAACAGCTCTTCTGCTGCGCGGGTAAAGCTCAAGTGACGAGCCGCGGCTTCAAACGCTTTCAGTGCATTGAGCGGAGGTAAACGACGAGACATGGAATCGGCCGACGATGAATTTTTCTAATGGGGCGCATTATAAATTGTCGGTTGCGGGTCGACCAGTGAATAAACATAATTCGCCACGCAATTCGTTGTCATATGGCTCACACCTTCTCTTCCATGTTGGTTTACATGTGGTTTTTGTGAGTGAGTCGACAGTGATTGTGGTGTTGTGTTTCTTCCTCTGCGGGAAGAAGGGCTAAATCAGGTCGATTTAACCCAGTCTGTCATCTGAATGTGTTTGGCGCCTCCGGTTGGATGGCGCCTTTTTTCTTATCCTCCCCTACACCCGGAACTGGCCCACCAGTTGCTGCTGCTTGTCCGCCAGTTGCGACAGCTCGCGCCCGTTGTCAGCGGAGGTCGCCGCTTCCGCCCGAATGGTATGGCTCACATCGCGAATGTTGCTGACGTTGCGATTGATCTCGTCCGCCACTCCGCTCTGCTCCTGCGCGGCCCTCGCGATCTGCTCGTTCATCTGGTGGATGGTGCCGACAGCCTGGATGATCTGCTCCAGCACGCTGACCGACTGCTCCACCTTGGTGAGGGTCAGATCCGCCTGGTGATGGCCGGTCAGGATCGCCTTCACCACCGCCTCCGTCCCCGACTGCAACTGGCCGATGAGGTTCTGGATCTCGACGATGGCGTTCTGGGTTCGGCCCGCCAGGTTGCGCACCTCGTCGGCGACCACCGCAAAACCGCGCCCCTGCTCACCGGCTCGGGCCGCCTCGATGGCCGCGTTCAGGGCAAGCAGGTTGGTCTGCTCGGCAATCCCCTGGATCACCACCAGGATGTCGTTGATGTTGTCGCTGTTGGCGGAGAGGTGTTCCACCACTGGTTTGGCATCGCTTATCACCGTCATCAGTCTGGACATGGCCTCCTGGGTCTGCGCCACCACGGACTTGCCCTCCTGGGCCGCCGTGTCGGCCTCATCGGCCGCCGCCACCGCCGCATTGGCATTACCGGCGACCTGCAGGGCGGTGGCGCTCAACTCTTCAAACGCGGTCGCCACCAGATCCACCTCCTGATACTGGGACTGCATGCCGGCGCTGGTACGGGCTGCCCCTTGCGCCGCCAGGGCCGCACTGGCCCGAGTGCCCGCAACGGTGTCGATCACCTGGCTGATGGTGGATTGCAGCTTGTCCAGAAACTTGTTGAACCACTTGGCCAGCTCGCCTATCTCGTCATCCCTGCGCAGATCGATGCGCTGGGTGAGATCCCCCTCCCCGCTGGCGATGTCCTTGAGGCGTGCCACCACGGCGCGGATGGGCGCCACGATGCGCTGGGCCATCAGCCAGATGCAGAGCAGGGCGAGCGCCGAAATCCCGCCACCTATGGTGAGCTGGGTGGCCACGCTGCGCTGGGCCTGATCCTCAAGCTCCCCTTGCAGTTGCAGGGCCGAGGCGAGCACCACGGCGCGGGGCAGCTCGATATAGGTGCCCCACTTGCGATCCGTACCGCGCATGCTGACCGGCACGAAGGTCTGCAACAGTGCGCCATCCGGGCTCCAGCGCGTCACCACATCTCCCTTGGTCAGCCACCCCTTGAGATCCTGCGCCAGCCCTTGCTGCTCCAGCAGATTGCCAAGGGCGACCGGGAACCCTTCCACGCCGGCCACCCGCCCTTCACTGCTGAGCAGAAGCACCTTGCCCTGCCCCTTGTAGAGGGTCCGGCCCATCTCTTCCACCAGGCTCTGCAGGGTCCCCAGGGAGATGTCGACCCCCACCATGCCAAGCAGGGAGCCCTGGTCCAGCAGCGGCACGGTTACCGAGGTCATCAACACCTGCTGGGTCCCCACCTCGTCCACATAGGGTTCGAGCAGACAGAGCGCCTTGCTGCGGATGCTGCAACTGTACCAGTCGTTCTCAAGGCCGCCGTGTCCGGAGGGCTTGTCGTTGGCCAGTATCGCCTCGTCCATCACCTCCAGGGTCACCTTGCCATCGACCCTGGCCCAATAGCTGGAAAAACGCCCCTTGTCGTTGGCGCCGAGCGCCGTCGACCCCTGATAGTTGTCATCCTCCCCGTCGAGCTGGTTGGGTTCGAATACCGCATAGACACCGAGCAGGTTCGCTGACGACTCCGCCGCATCCTGCAACTGCTGGTTGACGGCATTGCGCAGCGCCTCGGAGTGAACGAAGTTGTCGGCCGCGTTCTTGCGCTGGAACAAGATACCCTCGGCAAGCAGGGTCGCCCTGAAGTAAGCCTCATCGAGGTAGCTGGTCACCCGGGCTGCCTGGGTCGCTCCCATGGCCTGCATCCAGTTTTCTGCCGCGTGCTGCCCCTCCAGGGTGGTGGAGGTGAGCACCTGCTCCTGCATGCGGGCCGCGTTGAAAAGAGAAGAAGCCACCAGCGCGACGGCACTGGCCAGCAGACAGCAACCGGCGATCAGGGTGATCCGTCCCTGAACAGAAAGAGAACTCATGCCACTATTTCCTAACGTCTACAGATGTAACCACTGTATCGGATTTGGAAACAGAAACTTAACTAAATCAGCAGAGATCCAGGCTTAATTGATTGATTTCACCCGCTCCGGGCAAACCAACGACCAGACCGAGCAGGCGAATGGGTTTTCCTTGAGCCCGTTGCAGTCCCTCGTGCAGCAGATCGTGGAAGCGGGCCGCCTGATAACTCCCCTTGCGATAGACGGTGGTCTGGTGAAAATCGGCAAACTTCAGCTTGATCCCCTGTCCCATCAGCATCTCCGCAGGGCAGGCCTTGGCAAAACGCAGCTCCAGCTCGGGAATGAGCCGGCTGAGCACCTGCCAGCAGGCGTCCTCGTCCAGCACGTCGCTGGCGAGCGTCGTCTCTACGCCGATGCTCTTGCGCACCCGCCTGGCCTGCACCGGCTGATCGTCATGCCCCCAGATGCGGCTGGCCAGCATCTCCCCGAGCTTGCCGAAACGGGCGATCAGCTCCTCGTTGCCGAGCTGGCGGGCATCTTCGCAGGAGTAGAGCCCGAGGGACTCCAGCCGCTCTGCCGTCTTGCGGCCGATGCCGGGCAGCTTGCCAAGGGGGAGCTGGCGCACGAACTCGTCCACCTCCTGGGGACGGATGACGAACAGGCCGTCAGGCTTGCGCTGCTCCGAGGCGAGCTTGGCCAGAAACTTGTTCGGCGCCACACCGGCCGAGGCCGTCAGCCCAAGCTCGGCGCTGATGGCGGCACGGATCTCCGCCGCCATCAGGGTGGCGCTGCCACCGCAGCGGGGACTCTGGGTCACGTCGAGATAGGCTTCATCGAGGGAGAGCGGCTCCACCTGCTCGGTGTAGCGCAGGAAGATGGCGCGCAACTGGCGCGAAGTTTCTTTGTAGACGGCCATCCGCCCGGGGATCAGCACCAATGGCGGACAGAGCTTTCTGGCCAGGGCGCTCGGCATGGCAGAGCGCACCCCGAAGCGGCGCGCCACGTAGTTGCAGGTGGAGATGACCCCGCGTCGGTCGGCGGCGCCACCGATGGCGAGCGGCACCTCCCTGAGGGCCGGGTTGTCCCGCATCTCCACCGCGGCGAAGAAGCAGTCCATGTCGATGTGAATGATCTTGCGCATGGCCGTGTCTGTTGCTGTGTCGACAGCCTCCCGAACAGATCATAGGGATAGACCCTGGGCATCCGGCGAGGAGGCGTGTCGAACGACAAAAATACTGTATGGATAACCAGTTGAACGTTCCATGCTACCCCAAGCCTGTCATTTCTGCCAGCGCGCCAGTTCGGGCTAGGGCATAGACTCTCAGGGCTCCCATTTGCGGGGGCTGGGAGGTGCAGGATGAGAAGATTCTGGCCGCTGCTGGGCCTGCTGCTGCCGCTGACGGGCGCGAGCAAGGATCACCCGACTGCGGAGTGCAACTGGCTCTATCAGCGCATCGCCGCCTTGGAAAAAGCCATACAGCAAGGGGATGAACTGGGCACCAGGGAGGAGCTGGCAAAGCGAAAGAAAGAGTTCAAGGCAAAGGCATGCAGCCAATATGACTACTGACCCCATGCCACATAAAAAACGAGCCGACCCAGGGGTCGGCTCGTTTCGTTGCAAGGCTGCCTTCAGAGCGATATCCGCCGTTAGATGATGCGGTTGTCCACAAGCATCTTGCGACGGGCCTCTTCCTTGGCCATCTTCTTCTTGCGGTTGTCGCAAGGCTCGGGGCAGTCGCACTCCTTCTCGATCCCGATGGAACCCAGGCCGCCACAGGAGCCGGAGATGGACTTGCGCTGGAAAATGTAGCCGATGGCCATGGCCACCACGACCATCAGAAACACCCCGAAGGTGATCAGAAAGATCTGCATGTAGTTACCCCTTACTTCTTGACCAGATATGGTTTGAAGGCATCCGAATAAGCCTCTTCGAACCCGTCATCCGTCTTGGTGATGGTGAAGATGGCCAGCCCCCGTTCCTTGGCATAGGCCAGGCTCTTCTCCGGCCCCATGACCATGAACACGGTCGCCAACCCGTCTGCAGTCATGCAGGAGGGGTGGATGACGGTCACCGACACCAGGCGGTGCTGGATGGGCTTGCCCGTCAGCGGATCCATGGTGTGGGAGAAGCGCTTGCCGTCCAGCTCGTAATAGTTGCGGTACTCGCCCGAGGTGGCCACCCCGTTGTCACCGGGCAGGATCACCTCCTGTACTGAACCGGCATTGACGGTCGGCTTCTCGATGGCGACACGCCAGGGATGCCCCTTGCCGTTGACACCGTTGATGCGCAGCTCGCCGCCTATCTCAACCAGATAGTTGCGTGCCCCCTGGGACTCCAGGTACTCGGCCACCTTGTCCACGCCAAACCCCTTGGCAATGGCGGAGAGATCCACGTAGAGGTCCGGGATGTCCTTTTGCAGGGTATCGGCATCGGCAGAGGTTATCACATGCAGATTGCCAAGGCCCGTCTTCTGCCGGGTCTGGGCGATCAGCTCGTCGGACGGCACCTTGGTCGGTCTGGCATCCGGCCCAAAGCCCCACAGATTGACCAGAGGCCCGACGGTGACGTCCAGCGCCCCACGGCTCTCGCGGCCAATGTGAATGGCCTCGGTCACCACCCGCGCGGTATCGCGGGAAACCACCACAGGGGTATTGCTCTTGTGCTGGTTGAAGCGTGACAGCTCGGAATCCGGGCGATAGGTCGACATCTGATCGTTGACCCGCTCCAGCAAGACGTCGACCTCGGCTTGCAGCCTGGCGGCATCCTGAACGGCGCTATCCGCCACCTTGATGGAGTAGTAGGTACCCATGGTGCTGCCGGTGATGTGGATCTCCGGCTTCGATTGGACCGTTTCCTGACCGCACCCAGTCAAGAAAAAGGCTAGCCCGAAGGCTAGCCAGGTCTTTACAACGCTGTGCATGGATTAACCACCGAAGTCATCCAGCAGGATGTTTTCGTCTTCAACACCGAGGTTTTTCAGCATGTTGATGACGGCGGCGTTCATCACGGGAGGCCCGCACATGTAGAACTCGCAATCCTCAGGCGCCTCGTGGTTCTTGAGGTAGTTCTCGAACAACACGTTGTGGATGAAGCCAGTGTAGCCATCCCAGTTGTCTTCCGGTTGCGGATCGGACAGGGCGACGTGCCACTGGAAGTTGTCGTTCTCGGCCTGCAGCATGTCGAAGTCTTCGACATAGAACATCTCGCGCTTGGAACGGGCACCGTACCAGAAGCTCATCTTGCGCTTGGTCTTCAGACGGCGCAGCTGGTCGAAGATGTGGGAGCGCATCGGCGCCATACCCGCACCACCACCGACGAACACCATTTCGGCGTCGGTGTCCTTGGCGAAGAACTCGCCGAACGGACCGGAGATGGTCACCTTGTCACCGGCCTTCAGGCTGAAGATGTAGGAAGACATCTGGCCGGGAGGGGCAGTCCAGTTGCTGGGAGGCGGGGTTGCGATCCGCACGTTCAGCATGATGATGCCGAACTCTTCCGGATAGTTCGCCATGGAGTAGGCACGGATGATCGGCTCGTTGACCTTGGACTCCAGCTCGAAGATCTTGAAGCGATCCCAGTCGCCACGATACTCCTCGGGAATATCGAAGTTCTTGTACTGCACGTGGTGGGCAGGCGCTTCGATCTGGATATAACCACCGGCGCGGAACGGCACGCTCTCACCATCCGGGATCTGCAGCTTGAGCTCCTTGATGAAGGTGGCCTTGTTGTCATTGGAGATGACGGTACAGTCCCACTTCTTCACGCCGAAGATCTCTTCCGGCAGCTCGATGTCCATGTCGGAGCGGACGGTGACCTGGCAGGCCAGACGCTCGCCATGACGGGCTTCGCCCTTGCTGATGTGATCCAGCTCGGTCGGCAGGATGTCGCCGCCGCCGGATTTCACACGCACCTTGCACTGACCACAGGAGCCGCCGCCGCCACAGGCGGAGGAGACGAAGATACCACTGCCGGCGAGCACGCCAAGCAGCTTGCCACCCGCCGGGCTGGTCACAGCCTTGGCCGGGTCGCCGTTGATGCTGATTGTCACGTCACCGGCGGTCACCAGCTTGGACTTGGCGAACAGAATGACTGCCACCAAGGCCAGCAGGATCACGGTGAACATGACCACACCCAGAATAATTTCCATCTATATTTCCTTTCCGATTACAGGGAAATACCAGAGAAGGACATGAAGCCCAGCGCCATCAGACCCGCGGTGATGAAGGTGATGCCAAGGCCACGCAGGCCTTCCGGAACATCGGAATATTTCATCTTCTCGCGGATCCCTGCCATCGCGACGATGGCCAGCATCCAGCCTGCACCCGAACCCACGCCATAGACCACGGACTCAACGAAGTTGTAGTCACGCTGCACCATGAAGGAGACGCCGCCGAAGATGGCGCAGTTCACGGTGATGAGCGGCAGGAAGATACCGAGGGCGTTGTAGAGGGCCGGGAAGTACTTGTCCAGGGCCATCTCCAGGATCTGTACCAGGGCCGCGATCACCCCGATGAAGGTGATGAAGCTCAGGAAACTCAGATCCAGACCGGATACCAGGGCACCGTCTTTAAGCACGTAGTTGTAGATCAGGTTGTTGGCCGGGACGGCAACGGTCTGAACCACGATAACGGCAATCCCCAGGCCCATGGCGGTCTTGACCTTCTTGGACACCGCCAGGAAGGTACACATCCCCAAGAAGAAGGAGAGCGCCAGGTTCTCGATGAAGATCGAGCGAATCAACAGACTGATATAGTGTTCCATACCTTAATCCTTCGCCTCCACCTGCTTGGGATCCTTGGTGCGCACGCCCCAGATGATCAGACCAATGATGAAGAACGCACTCGGCGGCAGCAGCAGCAGGCCGTTGGGCACATACCAGCCACCATTGTTCACCAGCGGCAGCAGCTCGATGCCGAACCAGGTGCCGGAACCCAGGATCTCGCGCACGGTGGCCACGGTCAGCAGCACGGCGCCATAACCCAGACCGTTGCCGATACCGTCCAGGAAGGAGGGCAGCGGGGCACTCTTCATGGCGTAGGCTTCGGCACGACCCATCACGATACAGTTGGTGATGATGAGGCCGACGAACACCGACAGTTGCTTGGAGATGTCATAGGCATACGCCTTGAGCACCTGGTCAACCACGATAACCAGCGAGGCAATCACCGCCATCTGGGCGATGATCCGCACGCTGTTCGGGATCTGGTTGCGGATCAGGGAGATGAACAGGTTGGAGAAGGCGGTGACCGCGGTAACGGCCAGCGTCATCACGAACGCCGTCTTCATCTGGCTGGTAACGGCCAGCGCGGAACAGACACCCAGCACCTGCAGTGCGATGGGGTTGTTGCCGAGCACAGGCGTCAACAGCAACTTTTTCATTTCGCTCTTGTCAGCCATTGTTGATTTCTCCTGCACGTACCTTGGCCAGGAAGGGACCGAAGCCCTTGGGGCCCATCCAGAAGTCGAAGGTGTGCTGTACACCATTACCGGTCAGGGTTGCACCAGACAGGCCGTCGATTTCATGCTCGGAACCAGCCGGAGCATGGCCCTTGATCACCCGCAGCGCAGGCTGACCGTTCTGGTCGAACAGCTTCTTGCCGACGAACAGTTCGCGCCAGGCCGGGTTCTCGATCTCGCCACCCAGACCCGGGGTTTCACCGTGGTCATAGTAGGTGATGCCCTTGATGGTCTGACCGTCGGCCGCGACCGCTACGAAGGCATACATGGTGGACCACAGACCCTGGCCGTAGATCGGCAGGATGATGTTGTCGACCTTGCCTTCGGCATCTTTCGCGAAGAACACGGGAACCAGCTTGGAGATCTGACGCAGGCCGGCCTTGTCGTCGGCCGGGGCCAGACGGATGCTCTTGGCCGGATCCTTGGCGGCAACCTTGGTGTCGAAGTTGTCGGCGTCGCCGTCAACGAACTCACCGCTGGTCAGATCCACCAGACGCGCTTCAATCTTGTCGCCATAGAGCTGGGCCAGATCACGCTTGGCCACGGCGCTGATGTCGACGCCGGCGACGGACAGGATGTTGCTTTGCTTGTCCAGTGCCTTGTTTTCCAGCTGGGCCGGACGCAGACCCACGGCAGCCACGGAGACCACGATGGAGCAGACCAGACACAGACCGGTCACTACGGCGAGAGTGCCGGTAGTAGAGTCTTTATTAAACGCCACGTGCGATCCTCCGCTTGATGTTCGCCTGTGCCACGAAATGGTCAAACAAGGGGGCAAACAGGTTGGCGAACAGAATGGCCAGCATCATGCCTTCCGGGAATGCAGGGTTAACTACCCGGATCAGCACCACCATCACGCCGATCAGGGCGCCATACCACCACTTGCCCTTGTTGGTGAAGGCAGCGGAGACGGGGTCGGTCGCCATGAAGGCCATGCCGAACGCGAAGCCACCCAGCACCAGGTGCCAGTGCCACGGCATGCTGAACATGGGGTTGGTATCGGAACCGATGACGTTGAACAGCAGGGAGGTCGCGACCATGCCCACCATGACGCCGGCGATGATGCGCCAGGAGGCGATGCGCATGTAGACGATCATGGCTGCGCCGATGAGGATCATCAGGGTGGAAACTTCACCGATGGAACCGGGCAGGTTGCCAAGGAAGGCGTCCATCCAGCTGATGGCTTCACCGGTGGCACCGTTGATCAGCGCCATCTGGCCGCCCTGGGCCCACTGGCTCAGTGCGGTTGCGCCGGAGAAGCCGTCAACGGCAACCCAGACCGCATCACCGGAGATTTGACCCGGGTAGGCGAAGAACAGGAAGGCACGACCCGCCAGCGCCGGGTTCAGGAAGTTTTTGCCGGTACCACCGAACACTTCCTTGGCCAGCACCACACCGAAGGTGATACCCAGGGCAGCTTGCCACAGGGGCAGCTCGGGCGGCACGATCAGGGCAAACAGGATGGAGGTCACGAAGAAGCCTTCGTTGATCTCGTGCTTGCGCACCATGGCGAACAACACTTCCCAGAATCCACCGACGATGAAGACGGTGATGTAGATCGGGAAGAAGTGAGCCGCACCGATCAGCATCTTGCTGCCGATGCCGGCGACGGCCGGATCCAGCGAGGCACCGAACAGGGTGGCCAGGGCGTATTGCCAGGAATCGGCACCGGCCGCGCTGCCCATGTGGGCGATGGCGGCGATGGACTGGTTGCCGACGTTGTACATGCCCCAGAACATGGCCGGGAACACGGCCAGCCACACCATGATCATCATGCGCTTCAGATCGATCGCATCACGGACGTGGGCGGCATTGCGGGTCACGGAACCCGGGGTATAAAACAGGGTGTACGCCGCTTCGAACAGGGCATAGTACTTGGCGTACTTGCCACCCGGCTCGAAGTGATGTTCCATATTTTCAAGAAGTTGCTTGAAACTCATCGCTTAACCTTCCAGTTCGATCTTGGTCAGGCACTCACGCAAGACGGGGCCGTACTCTGTCTTGCCGGGGCAGACGAAGGTACAGAGCGCCAAATCTTCCTCATCCAGCTCCAGGCAGCCGAGCGCCTGCGCGCTGTCGGTGTCACCGGAGATCAGATCCCGCAGCAGCAGGGTCGGCAGGATGTCGAGCGGCATCACACGCTCATAGTTGCCGATAGGCACCATGGAGCGATCACTACCGTTGGTGGTGGTAGTGAAGTTGATGAGTTTGCCCTTCATCAGGTGAGAGAGGGTGGTACGGGTGATGGAGAACTTGTTGGCACTGGGTTTGACCCAGCCCATGAACTCTTTCTCACGGCCTTCGCCCAGCACGCTCACCTGGTTGTGGAAGCGACCCAGATAGTCATGGACCCCTTCGGCCTTGGCACCGCTCAGCAGGGAACCGGAGATGATGCGGTTTTCGTCCGCACGCAGCTCGTTGTTGGTCAGCTGGCTGAGGCTGGCACCCAGACGGGTACGCAGCAGACGCGGCTTGATGACGTTCGGGCCAGCCAGGGAGATCACCTTGTCGGTGAAGATCTGGCCGGTGGTGAACAGCTTGCCGTAAGCGATCACGTCCTGATAGTTGATGTGCCACTGCACCTTGTTGGCACCGACCGGATCCAGGAAGTGGATGTGGGTGCCCGGCAGACCGGCGGGATGCGGACCGACGAACACGGCTTCCTTGACCTGGGCCAAGGAGGAGTGCGGCAGGCTGGCTTCGCCCTTGCAGACGTGGACGGTACCATCGGTCAGGCGGGTCAGCACGGCCAGACCGTCGAGGAAGGCCTGGGCCTGTTCCTTGATGATCAGCTCCGCACTGGCGGCCAGCGGGTTGGTGTCCATGGCGGTGACGAAGATGGCGCGCGGGGTGGAACCCACGGCAGGCACCTTGCTGAACGGGCGGGTACGCAGCGCGGTCCATTGGCCTGATGCGACCAGGATCTCCTGCACCTTGCTACGCTCGAGCTGTGCCAGCTCAGCGGAGGCAAAATGCTCAAAGGTCACCTGCTCGTCGGACCCATCGATGTCGATGACGACGGACTGGAGAACACGCTTGGCACCACGGTTGATCTCAGAAACCACACCGGTGGCAGGGGCCGTGAATTTAACGCCGGGATTCTTCTTATCTTCGAAGAGCTCCTGACCTTTAATGACGCGATCACCTACTTTGACAAACATAGTAGGACGCATCCCCACGAACTCTTCGCCGAGTGTAGCAACACGGGTGATGGCCGGGCCATCGTAGATTACTTGCTCCGGAGCACCCAGCACGGGGATGTCCAGTCCTCTTTTAATTGTAATCATACTCACTTGCACTACCGTTAAGGGAAGACAGGTTGGTTAGCGCCGAGAAATACATCACGACGAGTTGTTGAATGAGCCCGTCAACATCGCGGAAAGCTGTCGAAGAAATAAACAAATCAGCAACATACAGGATCATTCAAAAGCGCCTGAGTTTACCACCTTAGGCGAGTTAGCCGCCACGCCAAATGGGGAAAATCCCCGCCCTATCACAAAATTAACCTTCACTGAATATTTCGCGCACGTCCTTGCAAACCGTGGTTTTAAAGGACTTTTCGCAAAACTAACCATATAGAGGTATTTTTCAGGCGTAAGGAAAAGGATTAGAAAAAATAATGCTACACCCCTCATCCCTGGCGGCACACCATTCGTGATAGCGCTGTTAATGGCCCGAGGAAGGCGCCATCAGAAGGTCCAACGGCTCACGCAAAGGGGGATTTGCTGACGCAACCCGGCGTCTTTGGCGCCTGCTCCCTGGCCTGCCACTCGGATTCGGTATAGGTATGCAGCGCCAATGCATGAATGGCTCCCGCCAGCTCGTCGGCCAGCACCCCGTTCACCTGACGATGGCGACCCAGCAAACGCTGTCCCTCAAACGCCTGGCTCACCACGACTACCTTGAAGTGGCTTTCGGAGCCCGGTGCCACCCTGTGCATGTAGCTCTCATTGATCACTTCCAGGTGGCTCGGGGAGAGCGCGGCGGCCAGCTTGGCCTCTATCTGTTGTTGCATGCTCACGGTAAGGACTCCTCGTTGAATATCCGGCCATTGTAGCCAGGGTTGTGCGCCCGATGCATCAGGTACGAAGGATCCGCTCGCTCTCGCCGCACCGGACTGGTGAATTTCTCCGCCGCCGCTAGAATAGCGCCACTTTCACCGCTGCCGGGCAACACGGGGCAGACGGTCGCCATTCATCAATCACACGTTGGACTCTTGCCTATGCAAACCCTGCTCGACACGGCCCACTGCCGCCTGACCCTGTATCGTTACCCGCGGCAGAGCCAGGACCCCCTGCAGGCCTGGGATGCGGCGGACGAGTATCTGATAAGCCACCTTGCCGAATCGCAGCAGGCACCTGACGGCCCCGTCATCATCATGAACGACGGCTTCGGTGCCCTGGCCGGCTATCTGCATGCCCACGCCCCCGTCTGCGTGACCGACTCCCACATCAGCGAGCGGGCCACCCTGGCCAATCTGGCGGAAAACGGGCTGGATCCCCACGCCATCACCCTGCAGGATGCCCTGGCCCCCCTGCCCGATGCCCCCGCCCTGGTGGTGATCAAGGTCTCCAAGTATCAGGCGCTGCTGGAGCAGCAACTGCTTGCCCTGCGCGGGGTCGTGACCCCTGCGACCCGCATCATTGCTGCCGGCAAGGCCAAGGACATCCACACCTCCACCCTCAAGCTGTTCGAAAAGTATCTGGGGGAGACCCGCACCTCGCTCGCCTGGAAGAAGGCACGCCTCATTCATTGCACCCCGGCCGCCGAGCGCCCGTCCCTGACCAGTCCCTTCCCGACCGTCTGGCCGCTGGAAGGCACCGACATGCTCATCCACAACCATGCCAACGTGTTCTCGCGCACGAGCCTGGATATCGGCGCCCGCTTCATGCTGGACAACCTGCCCATCCACAGTGCCCGCAGAGTGATCGATCTGGGATGTGGCAATGGCGTGCTCGGGCTCTCCCTGCTCGCGCGGGACAGCGAGGTGGAGGTGACCTTCATCGACGAATCCCGGATGGCGGTGGCGTCCGCACGGCTCAACGTCGAGCACAACCTGCCCGATGCCCTGCCCCGTGCCCACTTCATGGTCAACAACTGTCTCGATGACGTTCCCGTCGGGGCAGCGGACAGGATCCTCTGCAATCCCCCCTTCCATCAGTTGCAGGCGATCACCGATCACATCGCCTGGCAGATGTTCAGCGATGCCCACCGGGTGTTGCCTCAGGGGGGCGAACTCTGGATAGTAGGCAACCGTCATCTGGACTATCACAACAAACTCAAGCGCCTGTTTGGCAACGCACAAGTCGTTGCGTCGAACAGCAAATTCGTTATTTTGAAAGCCATCAAACGCTAAAGATAAAGCTAAAGGAAACCCATGATGAAAAAGTCACTCTTGCTGCTGGCCGCTCTGGTATTGGGCGGTTGTGCTACTCACTGGCCCGAGAGCGCCCTGCTCAACCCGCAAGTCATCCCCTCCAACCAGCAGTACTACTCCGGCAACCGCATCACCATGGAAGGGGTGGACAAGCGTGAAGCCGCCTATGTTTTCTCCATCAAGAAAAAAGAGAAGGCCCCTGTGCTGGTGAACAGCAGTCAGCCTCTCAACAGCCTGCTGGCTGAAAAACTGGCGGAAGGGCTGCGCAGCCAGGGCCTGGAAGTGGGCAACAGCGGCACCACCAACCTGACGCTGGCCATCTCCACTGCCGCCGTCACCGTGGAAGAGAAGACCTTCACCTATGTCACCAAGTCCCGCGTCAGCCTGCAGGTGATTGCCGACTTCCAGGGCAGCAAGCTGACCAAGCAGTTCAACATGTCCTCCAGCAAGGAGGGCCCGGGCGAGCCGAGCATGGCCGATCTGGAATCCACTCTGAACCAGCAGCTGGGCAGCGTGCTGCAGCAGATCATGGCCGACGAGGCGCTGCGCGGTTATCTCAAGGGCCAGCCGAGCTGAGCGAGGACATATAAATGAAGAAACTCTGGTTACTGGTCACCCTGATCGCCCCCCTGGCTTTTGCCGGTCAAAAAGTCCAGATGGAGACCAACCATGGCACCATCGTCGTGGAGCTGGCCCCCAAACAGGCACCCCAGACCGTGAAGAACTTCCTGCGCTATGTGGCAGACGGCAGCTATGACGGCAGCCTGTTCCACCGGGTGATCCAGAACTTCGTGGTGCAGGGTGGGGGCTACAACCAGCAGTTCCAGCCCCTGCCGACCTTCGATCCCGTGGTCAACGAGTCCAGAGGCGGCCTGCCCAACAAGCGCGGTACCATCGCCATGGCCCGCACCCAGGCGGTCGACAGCGCCACTCGCCAGTTCTATTTCAATCTGGTGGACAACGACAACCTCAACGCCAATGCCGGCGCCGGTTACACCGTGTTCGGCCAGGTCGTGAAGGGGATGGAGGTGCTGGACAAACTGGCCCAGGTCCAGACCGGCTACAGCTCCATCCTGCGTGCCAACGACGTCCCCACCAGCCCCATCATCCTGAAGAAAGTGGTGCTGCTCGCGGACAAATAACGCGGCCCGGATCACATTCCACCGCGTCCCTGAACGGGTCACCGGTCTCTTTTTCTATACTCTGCTCCCCGATGTGTGCCACGCATCGGGGAGCAGAACCAGAAGGAGGAGCCGGTGACCTGTCATGATTACATAACCCAACACGCCGGCCCGCTGGCCCAGGCGGTTCGCCATTTTCTGGCACGCAAGATTCCCTACCAGCAGCTGGAAGACTTGAGCTGGCAGCTCCTCTCCCATTGGCAGGCGCTCTGCGTGATCCCCATGGACAAAACCCCCGCCAACGCACAGGAAGGTGTGTTCTGGCATCTGCTTCACAGCCTGCACCTGTGGGATGAGCAGCGCCTCCTCTGTGATGACGCGCTGCGCCTGCAACTCATGGCCTGCGCCAATTTTCTCGCCGACGAGGGCCCCTGCCCGCACCACTGCATCGGCTCACGTCCCTGAAACCTGCCGCCCGCCACTCGGCTTGCCTTGGCTACTCCTGCCGAACCTGACAAAATGACCCCCTTTTCCCAGAGGAGTCAGGCTGTTGAACAATCTCCGCCCGCCCAGTCACACACCGGGCCGCGCCACCCGCTGGCGAGATGCCCTCGCCGTCTATCTGGAAGCGCGGGTACTCATCCTGTTCGCCATGGGATTCTCCTCCGGCCTGCCCTTGCTGCTGGTCTTTGGCACCCTCTCGTTCTGGCTGCGCGAGGCGGATGTCAGCCTGACCGACATCGGTTACATGAGCTGGGTTGCACTGGCCTACGGTTTCAAGTGGCTGTGGTCGCCCCTGGTGGATCGGCTGCCCCTGCCCCTGCTGTCACGGCTGCTTGGGCGACGACGCAGTTGGATGCTGTTCTCCCAGGTGCTGATCGCCCTCTCCCTGGTGGGGATGGCCTATTGCGATCCCAAGACCCAGCTCGCCCAACTGGCCCTCTTCGCCCTGCTGGTGGCTTTCTCCTCTGCCACCCAGGACATCGTCATCGATGCCTATCGCATCGAATCCGCTCCCGAGCGGCTGCAGGCGGCCATGGCCGCTTCTTATATGACGGGGTATCGACTCGCCATGATCATGGCGGGAGCGGGGGCGCTGGCGCTGGCGGCCTGGCTCGGCAGCAACAGCGGCTATGACTATCGCGGCTGGCAGCTCACCTATCTGCTGATGGGAGGGCTGATGTCTCTTGGCATCCTCACCACCCTGATGAGTCACGAGCCGCAGATCGATCTCAAGAGTCAGGACGAGCAGCAGATGGCGCGCAAGGCCACCCTGCTGGCACGGGGTTGGTCACCCACGCTGGCCGGGCTGGGGGCGTGGACCTACGAGGCCATCTGGTGTCCCTTCGCCGACTTCTTCCGCCGCTACGGCTCCTCGGCCCTGCTGATCCTCGGGCTTATCGCCTGCTATCGCATCTCGGACGTGGTGATGGGGGTGATGTCCAACAGCTTCTATGTGGATCTGCAGTTCAGCAAGACGGAAGTGGCCACCATCACCAAGGTCTATGGCGTCATCATGACGCTGGTGGGAGCCGCGCTCGGGGGCGTGCTGGTGATGCGCTTTGGTACCCTGCGCATCCTGTTCCTCGGCGCCGTGCTGACCGCCAGCACCAACCTGCTGTTCGCTCTCCTCAACGAAGTGGGCCACAACCTGGAGCTGCTGACTCTGATCATCTCGCTGGACAACCTCAGCGCCGGCATAGCGACGGCTGCGTTTGTGACCTATCTCTCGAGCCTCACCAACGTCGCCTTCTCCGCCACCCAGTACGCCCTGTTCAGCTCCATCATGCTGTTGCTGCCCAAGTTGCTGGCGGGGTTTTCTGGTCGCGTGGTGGAGCAGATCGGCTACAGCCACTTCTTCATCGGCACCAGTCTGCTCGGCATCCCGGTGATGATCCTGATCATCATGGTTGCCAAACGAGGCAGCACCTTGTCACCACAAACGCACAAATAGCAAGCGTTTGCGCATTTTAGGGGGTGATTAGATTCACAAATCCTGACAAAGTTCCCTGGTGCTTGTTTATCCGCTGAATTTATTTGGCTAGAATCCCTTCCGCTCCTTGTGGGCAGGCTACGGAAAACCTCAACTAACGCACAAGAGACCAATAAAATGGCCAAATTTACCAAGACTCTGATCGCTGCCGGTCTGCTGGCTGCCTCCGCCACTCCGGCCCTTGCTGCCGATTACAGCGGCGACATCCACAAGAACGACTACAAGTGGATGCAGTTCAACGTGATGCACACCATCGACCAACGTCCTTTCACCACTGGTGCTGAAGATTACAACGACACCTACTTCGAAATGGAGTTTGGTGGCCGCTCCGGTCTGTTCGACCTGTACGGTTACGTCGATGTATTCGATATCTTCGATTCCCGTCACAGCAACAAGCACCGCGATCAGAACCTGTTCATGAAGTTTGCGCCGCGTATGTCTCTGGATGCGCTGACTGGTAAAGATCTCTCCTTCGGCCCGGTGCAAGAGGTTTACATCGCCTCCCTGAATAACATCGGTGACCACCAGATGGAGAACATGATCGGTCTGGGTGCTGATGTGCAAGTGCCTTGGTTCGGCAAGGTTGGCATGAACCTGTATGCCCGCCACTCCACCGAAAACCAGTTCTTCGTTGAAGAAGAAGGTGACTGGAACGGTTACTGGTTCGCTATGAACTGGTTCAAGCCTTTCTACACCTTCGGCAACGGCAGCTTCGTCTCCTACCAAGGCTATCTGGACTACGCGTTCGACCTGGATACCCACGACCGTGCCGACCGCACCAGCGACAACCTGGCTACCTTCCACGGTATCTACTGGCACTCCGACCGCTATGCAGTGGGTTACGGCCTGAAGTACTTCATGGATGCCTACGGCACCAAAGACGGCTCCACCGCCTACGACGGTACCCCCTGGAAGAGCTCTGGCTTCAGCCACTACTTCTCCGTGACCTACAAGTTCTAATCGAACTCGTCACACGGACACAAAAAAACCGGAGCAGCTGCTCCGGTTTTTTTATGCCCTCATGCTGGCAGTGGGGGGGAAAGCCGCGCCCTCCCCGTTCGCCATCAATCGCGGAAGTTCTGGAACTGCATCGGCTGGCCCAGTTCGGCGCCACGCACCAGAGCCATGGTCTCTTGCAGATCGTCGCGCTTCTTGCCGGTGACCCGCACCTCGTCGCCCTGGATGGCGGCCTGCACCTTGATCTTGGAATCCTTGATGAGCTTCACCAGCTTCTTGGCCACTTCCTTGTCGATCCCCTGCTTGAACTTCACGGTCAGGTGGAAACGCTTGCCGGAGTGGACGCTGTCACCCACATCCATGGAACTGTTCTCGATCTGGCGCTTGAGCAGGGCGCCGCGCAGGATCTCGACCATCTGCTTGAGCTGGAAATCGGCGTCGGCTTCCAGCTTTACTTCTTCCTTGTTCAATTCGAAGCTGGCTTCCACACCACGAAAATCGAAACGGGTCGCCAGTTCACGGTTGGCGTTATCAACGGCGTTCAACACCTCGTTCATTTTGACTTCAGAGACAATATCGAATGACGGCATAGCCGGGCTCCTCATGCTGTACTTCAGGTTGTGCTGACAGGTGGGCAAATCTACCAGAAAACGGGCAAATTTGCTGATTTCGATGGGATTGCTCTGCTAGAATCCCCTGCGCACAGGAATGGTGAGACCCGTTAGAACCCGTTCAGGAGCGGTCGCGAGAGGTCCGACACTCGGTGAAGTGCAGCCCAGGAACCCGCATGTTCATGCATACATGAGGCTACCTGGCTGCGCATGAACCTTGAGCACGACCCGGCAACCAGCTCATGCACCGGTTCCAGGTATTCACCAAGCGACATCTTCCCTTATCCCGGGTTGGCGGTTGACAGGATGGCAGCCCTTCCCATGATCGAGCCTCTTCATGCCAAGCGGATTACGCGACAACAACCTGAAAACACGCCGTCACCCTGTCTCTCCCGAGTGGACCTTGCTGGGCTGCGGCGCCCTGGGCGGCGTCTTCGCCTCCCTGTTGACCCAAAGCGGCCAAGCAACCCGCCTCCTGCTGCGCGAGCGCCATCGTGCCACCTTGCACCCCGGCGTCGACTTTACCTCCCTTGAGGGGCATACCCAGCTCCTGGCCATCGAACGCGCCTTCATCGACAAGCCGGGCAGCATCAAACGCCTGCTGGTGATGACTAAGGCGGGGCAGGTGATATCGGCCCTCACTCCCCTGGTCGGGCAACTGGCGGCAGGGGTGCCCATCGTGCTGCTGCACAACGGCATGGGGATCGCCGATCAGGTGGTCGCACTCTTCCCCGACAATCCGGTGATCGCCGGCGTCACCAGCCATGGCGCCATGCAGAGCGGCCACTTCGTGTTCCGCCACACCGGCAAGGGGGAGACCTGGCTGGGCCCTGTCAACGAAGCGGCCCGTGCCCATGCCCACCTCGCCGACGAGCTGGCCAGCGCCCTGGGTCAGGCCGGTTGGGATGAGCAGATCCTGACACGCCAGTGGCAGAAACTCGCCGTCAACTGCGCCATCAATCCCCTCACCGCGCTCTACAAGCTCAAGAACGGCGAATTGGCCGGTCCGCGTTTTGCCGATGCCCTGCAGCAAATCTGCGTGGAAGTGGCTGACGTCATGCGGGCCGAAGGTCAGCCCACCGGCAGCGAAGAGCTGCTGCGCCGCGTCATGATGGTGGTGGAGCTCACCGCCGACAATTACTCTTCCATGTATCAGGACATGGAACAGGGCCGAGAGACCGAGATCGAAGCCATCACCGGCTTCCTGCTGGGCAAGGCCGCCCTTCACGGTATCGCGGTGCCGGTCAATCAGGGCCTCTATCAGGCCGTCAAAGAGAAGCGCTGAGCAGAGCAGCTGGCAAGCAAGGAGTGCAGGATGAGCGTACTGGTACTGGTGGCCCCCGGGTCGGAAGAGATAGAGACGGTTGCCATCGTCGATACCCTGGTTCGGGGTGGCATCGATGTGGTGCTGGCCTCCTGCTGCCCCACAGGAGCGCGCCAGATCCGCGCCTCTCGCGGGGTGCAACTGGTGGCGGATTGCCATCTCGACGAGCTGACCACCCGTGACTTCGATGCCATGGTCGTACCGGGCGGTCTGCCCGGCAGCGAAGTGATCCGCGACACCCCCCTCGCCATCGACCTGCTACGGGAGCAGGCAGGCCTCGGCCGCTGGCGCGCCGCCATCTGCGCCGCACCCGCCGTGGTACTCCACCATCACGGCTTGCTAGGGGATGCGAGCACCACCTGCCACCCGGGCTTTCAGGCCCGTCTGCCCGCGACACAATTGAGCACGGCAAGGGTAGTGACCGATGAAGCCCATCGCCTGATCACCAGCCAGGGACCAGGCACCGCCATCGAGTTCGCTCTCGAGATAGTACGGGTACTGCGAGGTGACGAGGCAGCCCGTACGGTGGCCGGTCCCATGGTGTTGCCCCCTTCGGTGTTGCCATAATCGCATCAATCACTTCTCTGAAAACGGCAGAGCCCCCTTGTTTGGTCTATGTTGGCTGCTCTTGTGCTAGATAAAACAATCCGGGCTTCCCCGGCCTGGCACCGGCTGTTAACATGCGCCCCTTATGCCTGTTATGTGCTCTGGGGTGGCCGTCACGCCGCCCTGACCCAGCCCTGTGCGGCCTCTGCCGCCTGACTCCGGTTATGCCGACCGGCCGGTTTACCCGACCATCAACAGCCAATCCAACCCTGTGATCCCCGCCATTCCCCCTGATTTGCGGGCCTGTGGCCATGGATCCTCAACGAGCGAGAAAATCCCCATGCTGGAACGTGCAAGACAAGAGTGGTTCTCCAACATACGGGGCGATCTGCTGTCGGGCATCGTCGTCGCCCTGGCGCTGATCCCGGAGGCCATCGCCTTCTCCATCATTGCGGGCGTCGACCCCAAGGTCGGCCTTTATGCCTCCTTCTCTATCGCCGTGGTCATCGCCTTCGTCGGCGGTCGTCCCGGCATGATTTCCGCCGCCACCGGCGCGATGGCGCTCCTGATGGTGACCCTGGTCAAGGAACATGGCCTGCAGTATCTGCTGGCGGCCACCCTGCTCACCGGCCTCTTCCAGATAGCGGCGGGCTACCTCAGGCTCGGCAGCCTGATGCGATTCGTCTCCCGCTCCGTGGTGACCGGCTTCGTCAACGCCCTGGCCATCCTTATCTTCATGGCCCAGCTGCCCGAGCTCACCAACGTCACCTGGCAGGTCTACGCCATGACCGCGGCCGGGCTTGGCATCATCTATCTGTTCCCGCTCGTTCCCGTGGTGGGCAAACTGCTCCCCTCCCCCCTGCTGTGCATCGTCATCCTGACGGCGGTGGCCATCACCCTGGGCATCGACATCCGTACCGTGGGCGACATGGGCGAGCTGCCCGATACCCTGCCGGTCTTCCTCTGGCCCGACGTGCCCCTCAATCTGGAGACCCTGGCCATCATCTTCCCCTACTCAGCGGGGCTGGCGGTGGTGGGACTGCTCGAGTCCATGATGACGGCAGCCATCGTCGACGAGATGACCGACACCCCAAGCGATCGCAACCGCGAGTGCAAGGGTCAGGGGATCGCCAACATCGGCGCCGGTCTGCTGGGAGGCATGGCGGGGTGCGCCATGATTGGCCAGTCCGTCATCAACATCAAATCCGGTGGCCGCGGCCGCCTCTCCACCTTCGTGGCGGGGACCCTGCTCATCCTGATGGTGGTCTTCATGGATGAGTGGATCCGTCAGATCCCCATGGCAGCCCTGGTGGCCGTGATGATCATGGTTTCCATCGGCACGTTTTCCTGGGAGTCGGTACGCAACCTGAAGAGCCACCCCCTCTCCACCAACCTGGTGATGGTAACCACCGTCGCCGTGGTGGTCGCGACCCACAACCTGGCACTCGGGGTATTCGTAGGGGTGCTGCTCGCCTCCCTCTTCTTCGCCCACAAGGTTGCCCGCGTCATGCTGGTCAAGAGCGACAGCGAGCGCAGCGGCGCCGTGCGTACCTATCTGGTGCGGGGCCAGATCTTCTTTGCCAGCGCCGAGCAGTTCCTGGCCGGTTTCGATTTCAGGGAGGAAGTGGAGAAGGTGGTCATCGACCTGACGCACGCCCACTTCTGGGACATCACCGCCATCACGGCCCTCGACAAGGTGGTCATCAAGTTCCGCCGTGAGGGGAAAGAGGTGGCGGTCATCGGCCTGAACGACGCCAGTGCCACCCTGGTCGATCGCTTTGCCATCCACGACAAACGCCAGGAGGGAGAGCCCCTGCTGGCCGAGCATTGATCCCGGCGCGCCCCAAGAGGGCGCTGCCTGCAAGCCATAAAAAAGGTTCTTCGCGGGATCTTGGGGAAGTGGAAGTTGACAGACAGGGTGCTGGTAAACTGGCTGTCTCCAAACACACCACCACCATCACCCTGCTGTCGCCGTGCATCATATTGATATTGCCTCCTTCTGGCCAGGTTAT